>JARRJW010000008.1:0-11986 GCA_037388785.1 Gammaproteobacteria bacterium | reverse complement strand
ATTAGGGGTCTGATCAGCCTGGTTGCCGTGAATCACAATTATCGGTGGATTTTTGCCGCCCTGGTGTGCATAGCGCAGTTTGATTCTGCGTCCGCGTACCAGAGGCGGCTGATGTTCAGAAACACAATCTTCAAGAATTCGCGTCAGTTCCGGCGTGGAAAGTTTACGCGTGGCATTTCGGTAAGCCTGTTGAGCTTTTTTTAACAACAGGCCAACACCGCTGCCATGCAGTGCTGAAACAAACTGCCAGGCGGCAAAGTCAAGAAATGGTAGTTTGCGCATCATTTCGTCCTTGATGCGATCGCGCTCATCCGGCTGCAGACCATCCCATTTGTTGATTACAACCACCAGTGCCCTGCCCGCATCCAGAATATGTCCGGCCAATGTGGCATCCTGTTCGGCAATACCATCCTGGGCATCAAGTACCAGGAAAACCACGTTTGCCTGTTCTATTGCCTGAAGGGTTTTAATGACACTGAATTTTTCCACCATGTCACTAACGCGTCCACGACGCCTGACGCCAGCGGTATCAATCAGTGTGAATTTGTTTCCATCCTTTTCAAAAGGGATGGCGATGCTATCTCGTGTTGTTCCCGGCTTGTCAAAAGCTACCACACGTTCTTCACCCAGAATACGGTTGGTCATGGTTGACTTGCCGACATTTGGCCGGCCCACCAGGGCTATCCTGATACTATCATCGTCTTCCTGCAGTTCTTCAACCTGATCAAACTCAACTGGCAGTTGCTTGATAAGCGTTTCAACCAACGGTTTAACACCGCGACCATGGGCTGCAGAAATGACTTCAGGTTCGCCAAGACCTAGTGCATAAAAGTTTGCTGATGCTGCCAGCTTGTCGAGATTCTCGCTTTTATTGGCAACAATAGTTACCGGTTTACCGGTTCGTCGTAGCTGCTCCGCAATAGCTTCATCTGCGGCAGAGCAGTCTTCACGCGCATCAACCAGGAAAAGTACATGATCAGCCTCACCAATGGCCATTTGAACCTGTTCAATCATTAGCGATTCGACACCCTCGACGTCTCCGCTGATACCACCGGTATCGACCACCAGGTAGGGTCTCGGGCCCAGTTTGCCAATGCCATACTGACGGTCACGAGTCAGGCCCGGCTGATCGGCAACCAGCGCATCGCGCGAGCGTGTAAGACGGTTGAACAGCGTAGATTTACCGACGTTGGGCTGACCAACCAATGCAAAGACAGGCAACATCGGAGTTATCCGGAACTTTTAGAGAACAGGTTTAAGTGCGGCTAGCGCACCACCATCACCGAAGACATAGAGCATGCCTTCAGAAACAACCGGTGCTGCAGAGATTGCCGAACCACCAATGCGGGTGCGTGCCACCATTTTGCCATCTTCGTGCATGAGCCAGTGAAGATAACCGTCATAGTCGCCAACGACCACATAACCTGCAATCACCGCGGGGGCTGAAAGGCGACGGTTTAACAGTTTTGACTGTTTCCACATCGCAGCACCATTATCAGGACTGATACCCCAGACCTCGCCTTTCTCATCACTGACATAAACGTTGCGCCAGTCAGCGCCAAGGCCTGAATAAGAAGATAATTTACGTTGCCATAATACGGTGCCCGAGTATTCACTGATGGCAGCGACTTCTCCCTGGTAGGTAGCGACATAAACCACGCCATTACTCACCAGCGGGTCACCATCAATATCAACCATGCGTTCCAGTTCTGAACGGCCGGAAGGAGCCGTCACAGATATTTCCCACTGAACCAGCCCGCTGGAAAGTTCAACAGCAACCAGTTTACCGCCGGCGAATCCTGAGAAAACCGTGTTGCCACTAATGACTGGAGAACTGGTACCCCGCAGGGTTAAAACAGGCACCTGTCGACTGTAAAGCCAGCTTTGTGTGCCATCATATGCATCGAAACCATAGAGTTTGCCATCATTGGTTTGCACCACGACTTTGCCGGCACTGACCGCGGGGACTGACAAAACCTCACTGCTGACCGAGGCCTTCCACCTGATCTCACCGTTGGTATCATCGAGGGCAAGCACCTCGCCGTCGCGGGTACCAACCACAACGACCCCTGAACCACTGCCGGGACCACCGGACAAAGGCAATTCTGTATCAATGCTCCACAGTCTTTTGCCAGTCGTGGCATCCAGGCTGACCACCTTACCTTCACTGTCAGCAGCAAACACCCTGCCGCCGTCAATACGGGGCACCAGTTTCAGGTGCTGATCACCACTGCCGCTGCCAACATCAGTGCTCCAGACAGTGCGAACCTGTAATTCATTGGATATTTCAACCAGTTCACTGGGTTTGATTTCATTACCCTCATCATCCCACCAGGTAGTCGGATCTGCCATGGAGCCACAACCGGATAAAAAGATGACAAAAACAATTAGAAACAGGTTTCTCAGCACGACAATACCCTCACGAACCGGTGTTAACTTCATTGAGCTTCATCTCAATAAGGGTGGAATTATTGCTGCTTATCAGGGCTTCTGCATAAGCTTTTCTGGCTGATTCCAGCTCACCTTGTTCACGGTAAACATCACCCTTGATGTGTGCAAAATCGCCATCAAAAGCAGGCACTTTATTTTGATTGGCTATGGCCAGCGCTTCGTCGTAATTACCTGTGGCGATCAGCACGCGGGCAAGACGTGCCTGGGCCAATGCTTTCAGACCATCATCTGCGGCATTGGCAATAGCATATTCAAGTTCACTGCGTGCCTTTACATAGTCTTCAGCCTGCACATAATTTTTAGCCAGATCAAGTGCCGCAAAAAAGCTGTAAATGGTTGAACTGTAATCCTTTTTCAAGGTATCAGACTGTATAGCGGCAGCTGCGGCGTCATTATTCTGGAGAATCGATTTAAGCCTGTCATATTCCATCGATGCCATCTCTGACTGTTCGGTCTGGTAACTGCTCCAACCCTGCCAGCCCAACACAAGTCCCAGGCCGATAACAATACCGGCAATAATGGATTTACCATTTTCAGTCCACCAGCGCTTTAGCGCTTCTGCCTGTTCTTCATCTGAAAGATGCGTATTGTTTAACATTTCTACCTCATAAATTACTACAAAAGTCTAAAATAACTGATTGTTTATTAAAAGCTTATTAAGAAAACTATTCGCTATAAGCGATGATAAAACTTTCCAGTGATTCAAACCTGTTAAATTAATTTGCTAATGATATCACTCAAACCATCTAAAGATAGTTCCTGTTGATCGGCCTGGTCTCTTAAAGGTTTGAGACTAATAACGCCACGTTCCAGTTCGTCCTCACCAAGGATCAGTGCATAGCGTGCACCGCTTTTGTCCGCTTTTTTGAATTGTGATTTAAAGCTGCCGCCTCCACAGTTCAGCATGATTTTTAAAGCAGGCAGATTTTCCCGGAGTTGTTCGGCAATTTTGAAACCCTCTGCAACGGCCTTGTCACCCATCAATACCATGAAACAGTCGATTGTTCCCAGGCCTGCCGCCAGGCCCTCCTCTTCCAAAATGGCAACCAAACGTTCGATCCCCATGGCAAAACCGACCGCCGGTGTTTCGCGTCCACCAAGCTGGGACACCAATCCATCGTAACGGCCTCCGGCACAAACAGTGCCCTGGGCCCCCAGTTTATCGGTTACCCATTCAAAAACAGTGCGAGAATAATAATCAAGTCCCCTGACCAAACGGGGATTGATGACATACTCGACATCATTATCTTCGAGCCCCCGACAGATCCAGTCAAAATGCGCTTTCGATTCTGAACCAATCTCGTCCATTAGGGACGGGGCATTGGCAATAATCTCTTTCATCTCAGGATTTTTAGAATCCAAAATGCGCAAGGGATTGCTGCTTAAACGTCTCTGGCTATCTTCATCAAGCTTGTCCATAAACCCGGAGAAATACTCTACCAATTTATCACGGTAAACCGAGCGCTCTTCGGCCGTACCCAGGGTGTTAATTTGCAGTTCCAGGCCGTTTAAACCCATCGCTTTCCAGATACGGGCAGAAATCAACAATATCTCTAAATCGATGTCAGGCCCAGACATGCCATAGGTTTCTACGCCAATCTGGTGAAACTGGCGATAACGGCCTTTTTGCGGACGTTCATGTCGAAACATTGCCCCCTGATACCAGAGCCGTTGGGTTTGATTATGCAGCAGGCCATTTTCAATACCGGCACGAACACAACCGGCAGTACCTTCCGGCCGCAGAGTCAGACTATCGCCATTACGATCATCAAAAGTGTACATTTCCTTTTCGACGATATCGGTAACCTCACCGATAGATCGCTTGAAGAGGTCAGTACTTTCAACGATAGGCATGCGTATTTCACTGTATGCATAAGCAGCGAGCACATTACGCACAGTTTTTTCCAGAAATTGCCAAACAGGAGTCTGGTCAGGGAGAATATCTTTCATACCCCTGACAGCTTGAATATTTTTAGCCATTTTTTTAACGCGTCGTCACATACACTAAAGCCCCGCATATAAGCGAGGCTTTAAGAAAAAAATTAATCAGCCGGGTTTAGTGAGATTACATCGTACTGGGATCAAGAACCAACCTGGCAACGTTCTGCTTAGTATAACCGCTTAAATCAAACGCCTCACCATCTATTGTCAAAGTTGCCGCCCTGACATTGCCAATCAGAATCTTGTAAGGTGGTTTACCGGTAAATTTTTTCTCGGTACCTGCATTGTATAAATTGTTCATACGAAACTCACCAGCAGAATCCTTGATGTTGACCCAGCATTTATCAGTCAGGGAGAGAACGATCTCGGGTGAACCCGGTACTGAAACAGGATCACTGACCGGCGAACTTGATTCAGTTACCGGAAGCGACGGTGTTTCAGCCTCAGTTTGAGAAACTTCTTCCAGACCTGATACCGGTATACTGATCTCGGCTGACTCAGGAGTATCAGCGACAACATCTGATTCGGCTGGTTTGGCTGTTTCTACAGGTTGAGAAGCAGGTAAACTTGTGACCGTTTCGACCGCCTCTGCATCCAGGGGTTCTGAATTGCTGGCAGCTGCTTCGTCTACCTCCTGCCCTGTGGATACAGATGAATCCGGATCTATTGGTAGAGTCAAAGCAGAAGAATCCGACTCAGTGTTTTCTGCCGGGGGGATCAATGGGGTTTCATCCTGTCTATTCGAAGGAATCAGGTTACCGGGCTGTAACTGCTGCTGAAGTGACTGGGTAGTCGTCAGAACATCGGTAAAGTAGCCCTGCTGCCATCCCCAGAAAGCCGCAATTGCAGCGCCTAATAGCATAAACATTTTAAAAAAGGGAAAATGCTTACTCTTTGCTGGTTCAAAAACTCCCGCACTACTGGAAGTACCGACTTTTGGAAGTTCAACTTCCTGATGCGGCTCTGCCGGCAGATAGTGGTCCAATGCCTGGGTTATTGCCTCAGCAGGCAACCCCACTAGCCTGGCATAGTTTCGCAAGTAGCCGACCACAAAAACCCTGGCGGGCAGGTTATCGTAATCATCAGCCTCAAGTGCTCGCAGCATTTCATTACTAAGATGCAATTGGGCAGCAACCTTGTCGAGATTCAGGCTCTGGGCTTCTCTTGCAGATTTTAAGCGTGCACCAGGCCCCTTCGGACTGGGTAACTCACTGACTATTGAGTCAGATTCTTGTTTCGGTAAAGCACTCATCTAGTAATTTTCCATCATAATTTTTTGTGTTTCCTCAGCGTCAGGATAAATTGACCTGAGTTTCAACTTGTACGTTTCCAGGGCATCTTTATCTCCGAGAGCCTTCTCGGTCTGAACACCCCACCAGAGCGTATTTTTATTATGCTGGCCAACCTCAAGGTAACGTTGCAGGTAAGCCCTGGCCGACAGGTAATTTTCCTGTAACACGGACAGATAAATCATATTATAGAGGGCAGTTCGATAATTTCCATTATTTTGCAATGCCTTACGTAAATATTCTTCTGCAATTTCTAAATTATCGTTCCTAAGTGCACAAACTCCGATATTGGTCATCGGGATCCATTTCCTTCTATAGAGCGGATAATCAATGGTTTTTTTGAAATGAATCAATGACTTATCGAAATTTCCTAAAGTACATAGAAAGCGACCATAGTTGTTGTTAATGATGGGTTCATCAGGCGCATAGGTCAATGCACGTCGAAAGTGCTTATCAGCCTTACTGTTTTGTTTCAGGTTCTGGTAAATCAGGGCGATAATATTATGAGCGTAAGGATTTTGTTCATCAATCGAAATAGCATTTTGGGCACTTTCCAGGGCAAAGGTCATTTCATTGATTTTGTAATATTCCTTCGCCAGTTCAATATAATTATTGGCTGGACTGTTATCCCAGCGTCCCAGGTTCAGGTCAACATCTCTCTGACCGGGAGTTGAATAGGAATCATTTTCAGGATTGGACTGGCAACCTGCCAGGTAGATTGCAGCTATTAAACTCAACAACAACCCGAATCTCATTATCTAACCTCTCTTAATTGTCGACGGCTTTTATCTTTAACTTTTCCCACCAGTTGTCCACAGGCAGCATCAATATCCTCTCCACGGGTTTTGCGGGTAATCACAACAAAGCCCGAACGCACCAGTTTTTCACGAAAACGGTCAATTCTTTCACGTGGAGAGGTTTTATAAAGAGTACCTGGAAAAGGATTGAAAGGAATCAGGTTAATTTTTGAAGGCACACCTTCCAATAGACGAATCAGAGCTTTGGCATGTTTATCAGTATCATTCACTCCGTCCAACATAACATATTCCCATGTGACTTTTCGTCGTTTTTCAGCACGAAGATACGATTTGCAGGCCGGAATCAGGGTCTCCAATGGATATTTCTCATTAATTGGAACCAGTTTGTTGCGTAATTCGTTATCCGGAGCATGCAGGGAAACTGCCAGTGAGACATTGGTAACATCTTTTAATTTTTCCAGCGCTGGCACAATACCTGATGTGCTCAGAGTCACCCGGTGACGAGACAACATGTAAGCCAAATCATCCTGCATCAGGTTCATTGCAGTAACAACGGCATCAAAATTGGCCAGGGGCTCTCCCATGCCCATCATCACCACATTGGACAGCGGCTGCTTCATTTCGTGGGTAACACGCCAAACCTGGCCGATAATCTCTGATACTGACAAGTTCCGGTTAAACCCCTGTTGGGCGGTTGAGCAAAATGAACAGTTAAGTGCGCAACCGACCTGGGAAGATACGCACAATGTTGCTCTATCGCCTTCAGGAATAAAAACGGTCTCGATTCGCTGGCCGTCACTCAGCTCCAGCACCCATTTAGTAGTGCCATCGAGTGCCGGCTGCTCAAAAATGACTTCTGGAATACTGATTTCACTGGTCTGTGACAGCTGCTCACGCAACTTTTTGGAAACATCGGTCATGTCATTGAAGTCAGTTACCCCGTGCCGATGGATCCATTTAAGAATATTACGGCCATTGAAGGCTTTATGACCAAGCGAAACCAGAAAGGACTCCAGTCCTTTTCGATCAAGATCCATCAGGTTGATTTTTTGTGTAACCGCCAATCTACAGCTCTCTGGGTAAGTTCGTTCTAGGATAAACGTAAACGAAACGGGGATATTTCGGAAGTTTAGGACTTTTATGGACAAGAAACAACTGAACAGCCTAAATCAAACCCGACAAAATCAACTTAAGTGATCTGCCGTTTAACTTCAATAATGTCAGGTAGCTGTGAAATTTTTTCCATAACCCGGCTTAACTGGGAAATGTTTATTATTTCAATGGTGAATTTCATTGAAGCCCGGTCAGTCTTTTTATCAGAATGCGTCTTAACACCGACCACATCAACATCCTCAGTCGAGAGAATCGAAGAAATATCACGTAACAGCCCCTTGCGGTCAATCGCATAGACGCGAATGTCGACTGGATAAGCCCCTGTTTCAGTTTCCTTCTGATCTGCCCATATCACATTTATCAGTCGCTCTTTGCCAGATTCATCAATTTTCTTAATCATGCTGCAGTCGCGTCTGTGAATAGTGATTCCCCTACCCTTGGTTATGTAACCAACAATCGGGTCATAAGGCACCGGTTTACAGCATTTGGCCGTAGTCGTTAGCAGATCCCCCACGCCATCAACAATGACGTTACTGGAAGCAAGCTTCTTGTGAGAACGGCTTTTTCTTCTTGGCGTTTGGGAAGGAGGTAGATTCAGCGGCAATTCAGCCTGACGACGATGTGCGCAGGCTGCTACCTGAATCGGAGAGACATCCCCACGACCAATGGCAGCTAACAGGTCCTCACTGTTTTTCTGATGAAATCGCTCCGCAATCTTGTCCAGGTCAGGCTGATGCAAGCCCAGCCGATTGATTTCACGTTCCAGACTAGAACGCCCAATGCGGATATGTTCTTCATAGTCCTGATGTTTGAACCACTGCCTGATTCGCCCCCTGGCACGTGATGTCTTGCAATATCCAAGGTGCATGTTAAGCCAGTCACGGCTCGGTCCGCCCTGCTTGACGGTTAAAATTTCCACCGAATGGCCGCTTTCAAGCTTACTGTTCAGCGTGACTATTTTGCCATCAACCTTTGCGCCACGGCAGCGATGCCCTACATCTGTATGAATGGCATAGGCAAAATCGACAGGGGTCGAGCCTTCCGGCAATTCGATCACCTTTCCCTGCGGTGTCAGCACGTAGATTTGACTGGATTCGAACGCATCCTGGGTTTCTCCGACAAACTCTGAGTCGTCGAGTCCCTCTTCCTTGAGTTCCAGCCAGTTACGCATCCATTCTATGCGTTTCTCCAGCTCTTCATCCTGACCGCGGTTTTCCTTGTAACGCCAGTGTGCTGCTACACCACGCTCAGCATGGTCATGCATATCATAGGTACGAACCTGAATTTCCAGTGGTTTGCCTTCCGGATCAATCACCGCCGTGTGCAGCGACTGGTAATGGTTGGCCTTTGGGGTTGCAATGTAATCATCAAACTCACCCGGAATATGTCGCCAGATGCCATGCACGATACCCAGAACCTCGTAACACTGGGCGATGGTATCGACCATTACCCTGACAGCCAGCACGTCAAAAATCTGATCAAAATCGACGTTCTTGCGCTGCATTTTCTTCCAGATACTATAAATATGCTTCGGTCTGCCGGATATGTCAGCCTGAATACCGTGTTCACTGAATTTTTCATGCAGCAAGCTGATAACATCGTGGATATAGTTTTCTCGGTCATGGCGTCGGCCTTTCAGGCTTTTTGCCAGTTCCATGTATTTTTCCGGCTCAAGATAACGTAGTGAAAGGTCTTCAAGCTCCCACTTGAGCTGCCAGACACCCAGACGATTGGCCAAGGGCGCATAGATATCCCGGGTTTCCAGAGCCATGCGACGCTGCGTGGCCTCATCACAATATTTGAGCATGCGGGCAATATGCACACGCTCTGCCAAAACAACCAGCACTACCCTGACATCGCTGGCAATCCCGAGCAGCATGCGCCTGAGATTTTCAATGTGCTGCTCTTCGGTGATTTCGCGGGATGAACCGGAAGCCACCATACCGATTCGAGCCATGTTCTTGATCATGTCGAGCAGGTGTTTACCGAAAAGCCCCTCTATTCGGCGCTCGTCAAACCCAATCGATCCAACTGCCTCGTGCAAAAGCGCAGCGGCCAGTGCCTCCACATCCATTTTCAGGTGGTTAAGAATATCGGCAACATGCAGCACATAGAGAATGGTTTTTTCGCCGGTGGGCTTTTCGGAAGCGCCGTAAAGATGCAGAGCTTCCATACAGGCAGCGCGCAGGTAGTCCATTTCATCGCCGTCGCGATCTGCAGCAATCGAATTCAACCAGGTTTCTATGCCCTGTTCATCGATCTGATTATCAGCAGGTAGAACGGAGGTAACTGAAACCATTAGAACTTAGACTTGAAAATCATGCGTTCATTTGAGTGCAAGACAAGGCAAAAAAACTTGAACAAGCGCGGTTTACATTTTGAGTAAATGAGCATTTGAAAGGTTTGTAACGCAGTTTTGTGCCAAATGAGCGGATCATCAATCCAGGACGTGGGAAACAAGACCATCTGCCAACTTCGGTTCAAACCATGTTGATTTAGGAGGCATCACCTCACCGGCATCAGCAACCGCCATCAGTGCTTCCATGGTCGTTGGGTACAGAGCAAATGCCACGACCCATTCACCGGAGTCTACGCGTTTTTCCAGTTCACCGAGACCTCGAATTCCACCGACAAAATCAATGCGGTTGTCACGACGCGGGTCACTGATACCCAGAACAGGCTCAATCAGGTTGTCAGCAAGCAGGCTGACGTCGAGACGGGCAACAGGATCAGAAGGCAAATCAGATTTCAGAGTCAGCCTGTACCACTTGCCATCCAGGTACATACCGAACTCAGCTTCCCGCGAAGGTTTTACCTGGCTATCGGAAATATCAACGCTGAAACGCTCTGCAACCCTGTTTAGAAAATCTTCTGAAGACAGTCCGTTCAGATCCTTCACCACCCGGTTGTAATCAAGAATCTGCATCTGGTCATGCGGAAAAATAACGCTGAGAAAATAGTTATAGGATTCCTCTCCGGTATGATTTGGGTTCTCCGCTTTTTTACTGTTGCCTACCCGCGAGCCGGCGGCAGAACGATGATGGCCATCAGCCACATAAATGGCTTCCATCGCATCAAATGCCGACGTCAGGGTATTGAGTTTTTCCTCGTCGGAAACCACCCAGATTTCATGGCGGACCCCATCCCTGGCTGTAACATCAACATCTGCAGCAGAAGCGCTGACCTGTTTGAGTAAGTCATCGACGACCTGGTTGGCCTTGTAAACCAGAAAAACCGGTCCAGTCTGAGCATTGAGGGCTTCTACCTGCCTGACACGATCATCTTCCTTCACCGGCCGGGTAAATTCATGTTTTTTGATTCGATCATTATCGTAGGCTTCAACAGAAGCTGCTGCGACTAGGCCTGTCTGTACATGATCACCCATGGTCAAACGGTAAACGTAATAACTGTCCTTGGGATCACGAACCAGCACCCCCTGTTCCACCATGCTGTTAAGGTTTTCCGCTGCCTTGGCGTAGACTTCAGCAGAATAAGGATCTGTACCAACCGGCAGGTCAACTTCAGGGCGTGAGATGTGTAAAAAACTCCAGGGGCGTCCCTCAACCATCTGACGCGCTTCATCAGCATTCATTACATCGTATGGTGGCGCAACTACATCGTCTGCCCGGCCGGCAGCAGGACGTAAACCGGTAAAGGGTTTTACTAATGGCATGTTTTTCCCCAGTATTCAAAAAGAGTGTCAAAAAAGATAGCGAATTGTTTCAGATAGCCGGGTTCATTCCAAGTGCCAATCCGTTAACACTTTTTCAGCAACTGTTAACGGGGAAAATAAAGATGCAAAGCAGCGCCTCCCAGCTGGCTTTTCGAAACAGACAGCTGCGCACGGTATAAACGCATTATCTCGTTGACGATATCCAGACCTATACCCTGCCCAGGCATTTTTTCATCAGCGCGCGCGCCTCTCTGTAAGAGACGTTCAATATCGTCTTGACTGATACCTTCGCCATCATCCTCGACATAAATGGAATGCCCAGATGCCGAGCGATTTGCCGAAACCAGAATCCGTCTATGACCATACTTGAAAGCATTATCAAGCAGGTTTCCCAGCAGTTCCATCAGGTCCGTTTCATCAACCTGAAAGCGTAATGCTGGATCGATGGTAATTTGACAGTCAATCCCTTTATCACGGTAAACCTTTGACAGGCCACGAATAATTTTTTCAACCAGGGGGCCCAATAAAACTGATTGCCCCAGTGTCGCTTTTCCCATTACAGCAGCACGCTGTAATTGATACTGAATCAATTGATCAATCCTGGGCAGTTGCTCATCTACCACCCCGGAAAGTTCATCGGGCTGGTTTGACTCTCTCGCCGCCTGAATCAGTGCCAGAGGAGTTTTCAGACTATGAGCGAGATCACCCAGCCTGTTTCGGTAGCGTTGCTGATTGGCTGAAACATGCTCAATCAGAGAATT
>JARRJW010000007.1:0-13055 GCA_037388785.1 Gammaproteobacteria bacterium | reverse complement strand
GCGACATTGCCTATTATTATTGTGGGTCTGCTTTTTGAGCAGCATGTTGCAACTGACCTCCGTTCCCCCTTTGTTATTGCCATCACCACTGTCGGATTTGGTCTTTTATTGCTTGCCGTGGATATGAATGCGCAGCGCACCCGTGACGAATATTCAATGAACTGGATTGATGCGCTGATTGTTGGACTGTTTCAGAGTCTGGCAATAATACCGGGTACTTCACGTTCAGGTATCACGATGACGGCGGGTCTCATATTGGGACTGACGCGCGAGGCTTCCTCAAGGTTTTCTTTTTTGCTGTCTATTCCAACTATCTTTCTTTCTGGTGTGCTGGTTACAGTTGAACTGATACTTGCCGATGCAGAGGTTCACTGGGGCGACCTGTTGGCTGGTTCAGTACTTTCTTTTGTGGCAGCCTTCATCTGTATTCACTTGTTTTTAAAATCGATAGAAAAAATCGGCATGTTACCATTTGTTATCTACCGGTTGGCCCTGGGTAGTGTGATATTCTTTATACTGTATCGCTAGGATACTGATGATTTTATTTTATGCTTTATTTAAAAAACAAAGGACATAATTATGTCTGAACGTATTCCCTATCATGGAAATAAGCCGATAGACCTGGTTGTTGATGAACAAACGGCTGAACAGCTCAAAATTGAAGCTTTTGATTGGCAATCTGTGACGTTGACTGGCCGTCAGGTCAATGAATTGGAGTTATTGCTTAATGGCGGTTTGTCACCGTTATCGGGCTACATGTCTCAAAGCGATTACCGATCCGTTCTGCAAAGTCATCGATTGTCTGATGGTACGCTGTTCCCGATGCCACTATGCCTCGATATTTCTCCTGATATTGCTGAAAAAATACAACCTGGCGACAAAATTGCGCTACGCGATCCCGAGGGCTTTATGCCGGCTGTTTTGGATGTTTCAGAAATCTGGCAGTCTGATCTTGAAAAGGAAGCGTACGCGGTTTTCGGTACAGAATCTCCAGAACACCCGGGAGTACGTTATTTCCTTGAAAATCATCACTCGGTTTACTTGTCGGGTGAGGTGACTGGTGTTGAATTGCCTTTGCATTTTGATTTTGAGATGTTGCGTAATACACCTGCCGAACTTCGCCAGCATTTTCATCGTTTGGGTTGGAAAGATGTGTTGGCATTTACTACCAGTGAACCAATGCATCGCCTTCAAAGGCAGCTTACCCTGGATATCGCCAGGGAACATGAATTAAATATATTGGTTCACCCGCTTGTTGGAGAAGACCAATTGGGGGATATGAACCGTTTTGCCCGGGTGCGTGGTTATCGTGAAATTGTTCGAAAATATCCACATCAAATCGGAATGCTCTCGTTGTTGCCTTTATCCAGGCGTTCAGCTGGCCCCCGGGAAGCCCTGTGGCATATGATGATCAATCAGAACTACGGTAGCTCTCATATGATAGTCGGACCACAGTATGCTTCTCCCAAAGGATTGTCCAAACACTATTATCAGGAAGGTGAAGCCCAGGAATTTGTCGCCGGCTTTGAAAATGAACTGACGATTAAGTCAATACCAACAGAGAAGCATGTTTTCTTACCATCAAAACGTAAGTTTGTGCCTGTTAGTGCATTAGAGAAAACGGAAGAAACCGGTCTTTCCCTTTCAAGGACTGAAATGCGACAACGGCTGTTGAAAGGTGAAGCGCTGCCGAGCTGGTTTACTTACCCTGATATTGAAAAAGAACTGGCGCGGGTTTATCCATCACATGAAAAAATTGGTTTTACCCTGTTTTTTACCGGGTTGTCCGGTTCAGGCAAATCAGCCCTGGCTCGAATGGTTCACTCCAGGCTGTGTGATGAAGGTGGCAGGCCAGTAACCTTGCTAGATGGTGATGTAGTCAGGTTAAACCTATCCAGTGAACTGGGCTTTTCCAGGGAACACCGCAATCTGAATATCCAGCGGATTGGTTTTGTAGCCAATGAAATTACCAAAAATGGTGGTGTTGCCATTTGTGCACCGATAGCACCTTATATGCAGGTACGCAGGGAAGTCAGGCAACTGATTGAGCAGCATGGTGCTTTTATTGAGATTCATGTCTCTACACCTCTGGAAGTCTGTGAGTCGCGAGATCGTAAAGGTCTATATGCCAAGGCGCGTAAAGGTGTAATTAAGGAATTTACCGGCATCAGTGACCCGTATGAAACCCCGGAAAACCCCGAGCTGCGTATAGATACCAGTGAAGGAACGCCGATGGAACAGGTTCAGAAAATCATGCTCTACCTTATCAGTGAGGGTTACCTGGGCAGCGAAACAGATATTGAGACTTAAAAAATGGATATTAAAGATATTGTGAAAATCGCCTGGGAAGCCGGTGAGAAAATTCTTGAGGTATATGCCCGTGAAGATTTTGGCACACGCCTTAAATCTGATGACAGTCCGTTAACCGAGGCAGACCTGGCAGCACACCATGTGATTGTTGATGGTTTAACGGCTTTAGATAGCTCCATTCCGATTTTATCGGAAGAATCAGCCAACATCGATTGGGAAACACGACAAACATGGCAAAAGTATTGGCTGGTTGATCCGCTTGATGGTACCAAGGAATTTATCAAGCGCAATGGTGAATTTACCGTTAACATCGCATTGATTGAAAATCACAAGCCGGTAGCCGGCGTTGTTTATGCGCCAGTGTTGCAAACTACTTACTTTGCCGATAAAGGTGGTGCTTTCAAGTTGGTCGATAGCAACATCGATGCCGAAAAAATTCAGATCAGTCCTCATACTGATGGTGAAACCTGGAAAGTGGTTGGCAGTCGCTCTCATGCAGGTGATTCCCTAAAAGCTTTCCTGGCTGAGCTCGGTGAACATGAAATGGTCGCCATGGGCAGTTCTTTAAAGCTTTGCCTGGTGGCAGAGGGCAAAGCGCACATCTATCCCAGACTGGGTCCTACTTCTGAATGGGATACAGCTGCAGCTCATGCCGTGGTGAAAGCTGCCGGTGGTGAAGTGGTACAGGCAGAAAATGATGAGCCTCTGCTTTACAACACCAAGGAAAGTCTACTTAATCCGTTTTTTATTGTGAAATCATCTTGATCTTTACAATGCTTTGATGCTTTAAATTCGCTAAATAATTTTTCTTTTGACTACAATTTTTTTACTCAAAGGAGAAATTCAGGGTTTTTCAGGGATGACACGGTTTAACCATTTTTAGTTGAGCATTATGTCTGTACTGAGCGAAAAAGAAGAATTTACAGAAGAATATCGGCATAAATGTTTCCTGCGGGAATGTAAATTGCGATTTTTCTTTTATTCTGTCCTATTTATAGGTGGTTTCATTTTAGCCGTCTTGTTGGAAATCGGAACCTGACCAGTCTTTATTTCCTGGCATTAAGTTTTAATTTTCTTTATTTCTTTACGTAATTCTTCCATCCTGACGTTGTATCTGTCAGCATCACCATAATCGATAAAATGCTCACTGTGGCGATGTGGGTCAAGCGTGCGTCTATGATGTTTGATTGGACACCAGTACTGTTCAGTACGTGCGGCAACTTCACGGGTAAATCCAATCAGGCCATTTCCATAGCCACAATAGATACAGTTGATTTTTTCAATGGTATTCAAATAGGCCAGGTTGTGCCTGTCGATAACGATATAGTTTTTACGTTTCACAAGTGGAATGCCGTATAAACGAAAGCATATCTGCTGGTATATGTTCACCGAAAGGTCAAGTAACATAAAAGGAACTATCAAGCTGTAAATAACAGGAGCAGAAAGTATATGGCTGACGTGCGAATGGGTCAGATAACTCCAGATGCCGGTCTTGTACTTTTTTTGTAATTGTTTAACCCTGCGTTCAAAACGAACTTTTCCTTTTTCAACCCGGTACTGAAATTGTTCACGCTTGGCTTGTAACAGTATGTCAATTTCATGCTCAACTTCACTTTGAACAGCATGAAGCTTCTCAAGAAGGTTATCTATGGTTGAGTTACTCATCTATGGATTATCCTTTCAGACTGAATTAATTGCAGCTATGTTGATTTCTTGTCAGATGACATGAGCGCGGTATAAGAGAGTTAAAACTTCGTGTCTTAATAAAAACTACGTAAGCTATTCATGACTACTCATTTCACGATAGCGTTTTATTGCTTTAAGTTTATGGTTTTTATAGAGCAGCTGCTCCAGTTCATACAGCTGGGATATGTCCATTTCCATAATCCGATTAGCAACAGATGATAATTAATGGCATGGGTGATATTTAATGTCGGCGTAAGGGTGTAACAAGAATGGTCCTAAAAAGAGAAATTGGCAAGCTCATAAAGCCATGCCAATTTCTCTTCAGAGCCATTGATGATAAGAATTAATCTAAATAAATGTTTAACCTAGATATCACGAAGCAGTTCATTGATGCCGACTTTGCCACGGGTTTTTTCATCAACCTGTTTGACAATGACAGCACAGTATAGACTGTATTTGCCGTCTTTTGACGGCAGGTTGCCGGAAACAACTACAGACCCGGCAGGAATGCGCCCGTAACTAATTTCATCGGTCATGCGGTTATAAATACGCGTTGACTGACCAATATAAACACCCATGGAAATTACCGAACCTTCCTCAACAATCACGCCTTCGACAACTTCCGAACGGGCACCAATAAAACAGTTATCTTCAATAATGGTTGGTGCTGCCTGTAAAGGCTCGAGTACACCACCTATACCTACACCACCGGAGAGGTGCACATTTTTACCAATTTGTGCGCAGGAACCCACTGTAGCCCAGGTATCAACCATGGTGCCGGAGTCTACATAGGCGCCGATATTGACGTAAGAGGGCATCAGTACACAGCTCGGTGCGATAAAAGAGCCTTTTCGTGCAGTGGCTGGTGGAACAACCCTGACGCCACCATCACGAAATTCCCGTGAGTTATAGTCGGCATACTTGGACTGTACCTTGTCGTAATAGTTGGTAAATCCACCTTTGATAAATTCGTTATCCTGAATGCGGAATGACAGAAGCACCGCTTTTTTAACCCAGTCGTTTACAATCCATTCACCGTCTTTCTTTTCGGCAACACGGATTTCTCCACGGTCAAGCTGGTCGATAGCTTCGAGTACCGCGTCCTTGGTGATGGTATCAACATTGCGAGGCGTAATTTCTGCCATGTTGTCAAAGGCATCTATGATGGTGGATTGGATGTTGCTCATTTTTTTCTCCTAAGCTTTATCATTAGTTCGCTTTAAATATTTTTCGGCTACGCTTGTTAGTCTTGCTACCTTTTACAGGACGTTCAAGTACGTCCATTTATCGCTCTGCTTTGGGCTTACTGCCTCCAGAAGCCTGAAAAAGACAATATGACGAACAATCCAGGATATTTACCGGGATTGTTTTTTGCAGGCTCTTCAAGAAGTGTCTGCAGCAAGGGCGTTTTTACGGCGTCTTTGAGGAGAGCCTGCTAAATGCAATCATTGAGTAATTTTGGAGCGCAATTCTACAGGTTTTCACAAAAAGTTTTTACCTTATCTGCAGCGTGAATACACTCATCGTAATCGGCTACTAAAGCCATGCGCACATGATTTTGACCAGGATTTATACCGTCATTGGTTCTGAAAGGTAACTTCCGGGTAATACAGTGACATTTTGCTGCTGATAAAGCTGCCGGGTAAAGGTTTCATCGGAAATCGGCGTAGGAACCCAGAGATAAAAAGCAGCTTCAGGTTGATTAACATCGAGAACAGGTTTCAATATCTCAATGACATCGAAAAATTTTTTCTTATAAAGCTCTCTGTTTAACTTAACGTGCGTTTCATCATTCCAGGCCGCAATACTTGCCATCTGGTGCTGCAGTGGCATGGCGCAACCATGGTAGGTGCGATAATTGAAAAACTGCCCAATGATGGCTTCATCACCAGCAACGAAACCTGAGCGTAAACCCGGTGCATTGGAGCGTTTTGAAAGACTGTGAAAAACAACGCAGTTTTTATAATCATGCCTGCCCATTTCTGCTGCGGCCTGAAGCAGACCTGGCGGGGGATTGTGTTCATCGAAATAAATTTCTGAATAACACTCATCCGAGGCAATCACAAAATCAAACTTATCAGATAATGTAATCAGCTGCTGTAGTTGCTCAACAGGTATTACAGCACCGGTAGGGTTACCCGGGGAACAAATGTATACCAGCTGGCATCGCTGCCAGGTTTGATCTGAAACGCTGTTAAAATCAGGCAGATAACCATTTTCAGCCAGACAGTCCATGAAGTAGGGTTGAGCGCCGGCCAAATAAGCTGCACCCTCATATATCTGGTAAAAGGGGTTGGGCATTAACACCTGGGCATCATTGGAACGGTCAACCACGCTTTGGGCAAACGCAAACAGCGCTTCACGGGTTCCATTTACAGGAAGTACCTGTTTTTCAGCATCGATTGGACTTGCGTTTAATTGGAACCTTTTATTACACCAGTCTGCAATTGCCTGGCGTAATTCAGGAATCCCGCGGGTAGTTGGGTACCTGGCGAGCCCATCAAGATGGCTGGTCAGGGACTCAATGATAATCTCGGGTGTTTTGTGCTTTGGCTCGCCAATAGATAAGGCAATATGTCCCTGTATAGGATTGTTAATGCCCTGTTTGAGTGTTGCGAGTTTTTCAAAGGGGTAGGGTTGCAGCTTGTCCAGGTTGGGATTCATACTTGTGTCAGATTTCGTTCAACGCATCAATGATGTTACTGGACAGTTCATCAAGTTTAGCCTGATCGGTGATAGGCTGATATTCGTCGTCGGTGATTAGGAAAATATCTTCAACATCTGCGCCAACAGTGGAAATTTTGGCCGAGTGCACCTTGATATTCAGACTAATGAAAACGCGGCTTACAGTGGCCAAAAGTTCGGCACGGTCAGTTGCCTTTAAACGCATTTGAGTCAGGTTATTACACTGATCAAATTCCACCTCGGGTTCGCCACCCAGAATCTTGATTTGTCGTTTTACATGGCTGTTGATTTGCAAGCTTACTGAATCCGGGTTCTGCAGGCCCTTTCGAAGTGCCTGGCTGATCTCGTCTTCCCGGAATTCGGAGGCAATGTAACTGTCATCCTGTTCATGAACGATAAAGGTGTTCATCGTACAGTTGTTTCCAGCACTATGTATGCGGGCATGGAGAATCTTCAAGCCTTGTTGGGCCAAGATAATCGTCATAATCGAGAACACATTGTCTGTGTCTTCGGTACAGACAAAAATTTCACTACCACCTCGGTCTGACAGACGCTTGATAGTCACAAACGGTTTGTTGCTCGGTGTTAGACCGAGCACGCTGGTACTTTGCCAGATGATTTCTTCAGGGGAGGAATGCATGAAATAATCATCATCCAGTGTTTGCCACAAAATGATGATTTCATCACGCGAGTAGCCTTTTTTCTCAAGGGCAGCCAGGCAGTAATCTTTACGCAGCCTGACAATATCGTTCTGTTCCTGAGGATTGTTCAGGCCATGTGATAGTACCTTCCTGGCACTCAGATATAACTGCCTGAGCAGGGAATCCTTGTAGTCATTCCAGCGCCCGGGATTGGTCGCGCGGCTATCTGCCACGGTCAGCAGGTAGAGGCAGTCCAGTTGGATCGGGTCAGCTACAGTGGTGGCAAATTCTATGATCACTTCCTGGTCATCAATGTCCTTACGCTGAGTAGTCATTGACATCAACAGGTGATTTTTAACCAGCCAAGTCGTCAGTTTAGTTTCGTAGTCAGACATGCGATGAAGTTGACAGAATTCCATGGCATCAATTGCCCCGAGTTCAGCATGGTCGCCGCCACGCCCCTTGGCAATATCATGGAACAATGCAGCAAGATAGACGATATGCGGCAGGGAAAGATTGCTGATGATGTCAGAACAAAGCGGGAACTCACTGTGGAAGGATGGCACGGACAGGCGTCTGAGGTTGCGGATAGCTGTCAGGGTATGCTCATCGACGGTGAAAACATGAAACATGTCGTACTGCATTCTGCCGACAATATTCTGGAATGCCGGTAGATAGGCTGCCAGGACACCATAGCGGTTCATGCGCCGAAGTTCATGCGTAAGTCCGTCGCTGTTTTTAAACATGGACAGGAAAAGCTCTTGGGAATTGGGGTCGTGCCTGAAGTCGTCATCGATCAGGTGCAGGTTTTCACGTATCAGACGAATGGTAGAAGCCCTGACGCCAATAAGTTCGGGGTGACTGGCCATGACGACAAACAATTCCAGTAATCTAGAGGGCTGATTAATAAATACTTTGTCATTAATTGCTTCAAGATAACCGTTTATGGATTGAAAATGACTGCTTATTGGCACTGGCTCAGCTTTGTTGACCAGTAAAATGGCCTCCTCAAATAACTGTGTCAGCATTTCATTGAGGCGATTAAGCTCTATGACAGTCCGGTAATATTGCTGCATGAAGGCCTCAATTGCAGCGTTGTTTTCTGTTTCGGTAAAGCCGAATATTTTCGCCAATTTTCTTTGATGATCGAACAGCAACCTGTCTTCGCGTCTTCCTGTGGTGATATGCAGAGCAAAACGGATTTTCCAAAGCAATGCTTCACCCTGAAAAAGCAGGTCATATTCATCCTTGGTGAGAAAGTCATGATGGGAGAGCAACTCATAAAGCGTTTCAGCACCAAAATGTCTTTTGGCAATCCAGCCTATATTCTGTATGTCCCTAAGCCCGCCAGGATTGGATTTGATATTGGGTTCGAGGTTATAGGCCGTGTCTTCATACTTGGCATGGCGGTTTTTCTGTTCGAGCATTTTTTCGCGGAAAAACTCATCGCTTGGCCAGATATGATCTGGACCGGTCAGGGTCTTCATCCGGGAATATAGTTCTTCATCACCGGCGAGCAAACGGGATTCCAAAAGGTTGGTGGCAACGGTGATGTCCTTGGTGGCCTCTTCAACGCATTCGTGCAGGGCTCGCACACTATGACCAACTTCGAGGCTGATATCCCAGAGAAACATAAGCAGTTGTTCAAGTTGACCGCGGGTTGCGTCATTTTCCACTTCATCAAGCAGAATCATCAGGTCAATATCAGAAGCCGGATGTAATTCACCTCGGCCGTAGCCACCTACAGCAACGAGACTGGCTTTCAATTCAGGGGGGATGAACTTTTGCCAGGCCTGTTGCAGTATTCTGTCAGTGAAATTGGCTTTTTGATTAATCAGGTGACGAATCTCAAAGTCAGGCTTGTTTAAATTTTCCAGGAAATTGGATGCCAATGCCTGGTCAAATTCCTTGATGCTAAGCTTGAATTGGGCGATGTCTCCTTCAGAAGAAGGCATTGCATCAGTATCGAATAATTGTGGGGTTGGTTCTGCTAGCATTTCAGGCTACTTTTTCTTCGTCACGGATTGTTAAAATATCATAGCCTTCATCGGTAACCAGAAGTGTATGCTCCCACTGGGCTGAAAGGCTGCGATCCCGGGTAACAACAGTCCAGTCATCGCCTAACAATTTAACCTGGCGTTTACCGGCGTTAACCATGGGTTCTATGGTAAAACACATGCCTGTCTGTAATTCGACTCCAGTGCCGGGCTGGCCGTAATGTAAAACCTGTGGGTCTTCATGAAATCCGCGTCCAATACCATGTCCGCAGTATTCCCTGACCACTGAATAATGATTGGACTCAACAAAGGTCTGTATGGCGTGGCCTATATCGCCTAGCTTGGCACCGGGCTTTACCATTTCGATACCTTTAAATAAGGCCTGATGAGTGATCTCCACCAGGCGTTTAGCTAAAACAGAGGGTTGGCCAACGAAAAACATTTTACTGGTGTCACCATGAAAGCCATCCTTGATCACGGTGATATCAATATTGACGATATCGCCCTTTTTTAAAGTTTTATCACCGGGAATACCATGGCAAACCTGGTGGTTGACCGAGGTGCAGATGGACTTGGGAAAGCCGCGATAATTGAGCGGAGCTGGGATGGCTTTTTGCTCGTTCACAATGTAATCGTGACAGATTTTGTCGAGCTCATCGGTGGTCACGCCAGGCTGAACATGTTCCTCGATCATTTCAAGGACCTGTGCAGCCAATCTACCGGCGACACGCATTTTCTCGATTTCATCGGGAGTCTTAATAATAATTGCCATATTTCTCAGAAATTTGCCGCTTCGGGCTGTGGTAAATAAAGACTCCCTATGGTATAAAACGCCGCCATTAATCGCAATGCGATTTATAGCCCCGAAATCAATGGTGATTTTGGGAAAATTCACACACATATCGTCATGAACAGGTTGGGTGCCTTGAGAGAAATATCTTCGAGGTTTCCTGTCAGGATATGTGGACGACTAACCCTATATTAGGAGCAACTCTCATGAGTAATGTCACAATGCGCCAGATGCTTGAAGCTGGCGTACACTTTGGTCACCAGACACGTTACTGGAACCCGAAAATGTCACCTTTTATTTTCGGCCATCGTAATAAAATTCACATCGTCAATCTCGAAAAAACCTTACCATTATATAAAGATGCGATGAATTTCATCGGCAAGCTGGCCTCTAACGGTGGTAAAATCCTGTTTGTCGGTACTAAACGCTCTGCACGCGACACCGTGCGTGAAGAAGCCGAACGTTGCAACATGCCTTATGTTAACCATCGCTGGTTAGGTGGAATGTTGACGAACTTCAAAACCATCAAGCAGTCGATCAAGCGCCTGAAAGATCTCGAAGCGATGTCTGAAGATGGTTCTCTGCACACACGCTTTTCCAAAAAAGAAGCTCTGAACCTGAGCCGCGAAATGGAAAAACTTTCCCGCAGCCTTGGTGGCATCAAGGATATGAATGGTTTGCCTGATGCCATTTTTATTATTGATGTTGGCCATGAAAAAATTGCCGTGGCAGAAGCCAAAAAGCTTGGTATTCCGGTTATTGGTGTTGTTGACACCAACAATGAGCCCGAGGGTGTTGATTACGTTATTCCTGGAAACGACGATGCTATTCGTGCGATTCAGCTTTACGTCATGGGCGCTTCAGCTGCGGTACTTGAGGGCAGGGCAACTGCAGCACAGGTAGCAGGCGGGCAGGCAGAAGAAACAGCTTCCGAAGAAGCCTGATTCTTAATTGATTGATACTTTGAGGGAATAGTATGCCGTGGGCATCTATTCCTTCATCTGTTTAAAGACTTTTAATTTTAAAATTTGAGAGGATATTCCTATGGCAATTTCTGCCTCAATGGTTAAGGAACTGCGCGAGCGTACCGGCGCAGGCATGATGGAATGCAAGAAGGCATTGACTGAAACTGATGGCGATATGGAAGCAGCAATCGACCTGATGCGTAAATCAGGTGCAGCTAAAGCCGAGAAAAAAGCGGGTCGTACGGCCGCTGAAGGCGTAATCATTATTCGTCATTCAGATGACAACAAACAGGCGGTCATGGTTGAAATCAACTGTGAAACTGATTTTGTTGCCAAAGACGACAACTTTACAACTTTTGCGGATGCAGTTGCTAACCGGGTACTCGCTAGCGATGTGGCTGATGTTGAAGCACTGATGTCTTTACCGCTGCATGATGGAGAAGAAACTACTATTGAAGAAGCTCGCCAGGCCCTGGTTTCCAAAATTGGTGAAAACATGAATGTACGCCGATTTGTACGCTTAAATGCTCAAGGTCAGGTGGCCAGCTACCTTCACGGCGTCAAAATTGGTGTGATTGTAGATATTGTTGATGGCAATGATGAACTGGGCAAAGATGTTGCCATGCATGTAGCTGCTACCAACCCAATGTGTGTTTCTGAAGACCAGGTTCCTCAGGAAGCACTTGATAAGGAAAAAGATATTTTTGTGGCTCAGGCTCAAGAATCGGGTAAGCCGGATAACATTATTGAAAAAATGGTGACAGGTCGTATGAAAAAATACCTGGCGGAAATTACCCTGGTTGGTCAGTCGTTTGTTAAAGATCCTGATCAGACCGTTGGTAAGCTGCTTGGCTCTGCTAATGCATCAGTTGCCTCTTTTACCCGTTTCGAAGTGGGTGAGGGAATTGAGAAGAAACAGGAAGACTTTGCTGCTGAGGTAATGGCGCAGGTCAAGGGCTGATTTAAAAAATACCGCAATACGTTGCATATAAAAATTATCCTTCATTAAACATTCAGGAAAAATATTCACTGTGTCTGCATTTAAGCGTATTTTGTTAAAACTCAGCGGTGAGGCGCTGATGGGTGAAAGTGATTATGGTATTGATCCCAGTATAATTTCCCGCTTGGCATCAGAAGTTAAGCAGATCAGCGACTCAGGTGTTCAGATTGCAATTGTGATTGGTGGCGGCAATATCTTTCGAGGTGCCGGGCTTGCCCAGTCGGGAATGAATCGCGTTACCGGCGACCATATGGGTATGCTTGCAACTGTCATGAATTCACTGGCGATGCAGGATGCACTGGTAAAGGCTGGTGCCGAGGCTCATGTTTTATCTGCGTTGAAAATGACCCAGGTTTGTGAAGAATATTCTGTCAGATCAGCAACTGCACATATGGATCAGGGTAGTATTGTGATTCTTGCGGCCGGAACGGGAAATCCGTATTTTACCACTGATTCAGCTGCAACACTGCGGGCAATTGAGCTGCAGGCCGATTTATTAATTAAGGCAACCAAAGTTGATGGCGTTTTTAACGCAGATCCGATGATCGATTCTACAGCTGAATTATATGAAACGCTGTCCTATGACCGGGTTATAGCAGATAATCTCGGGGTAATGGATATGACGGCGGTGGTGCTCTGCCGCGATCATGATATGCCACTTCGGGTGGTCAATATTTTTAACGAAGGTGCATTAATGAAACTGACTCAAGGTGAGTCATTGGGAACATTGGTAAGTAAATAGAGATAACCATGATTGATGAAATACGACAAGACGCAGCATCCCGTATGGCAAAAAGTGTCGAGGCTTTGCAAAACGAACTCGCCAAGGTCCGAACGGGCCGGGCCCATCCAAGTTTGCTGGATCATTTGACAGTTTCCTATTACGGGTCAGATACACCTCTCAAGCAGGTTGCCAACGTCACTGTGGAAGATGGGCGAACCCTGATGGTTCAACCCTGGGAACAAAACATGGTAAGTGCC
>JARRJW010000006.1:0-12920 GCA_037388785.1 Gammaproteobacteria bacterium | reverse complement strand
CGACTTTTCCTACCTCTGCCCGGAAAGGGGACTGCTTGGAGAAAGCTGGCAGGTGGATATATTTCTTAAAGGCAACCTTGACCAACAGGGCATGGTACTGGATTTTTCAGATGTTAAGAAAAAGGTCAAAAACCTCATTGACGAAGAGTTTGACCACAAACTCATTATTCCGGCCCGCTATGCAAGATGCACAATGAAGCCCCATGGCAAAGCTCTGCATTGTCTTTTTGAAATGACCAACGGCGAACAGATAAGTCATACCGCTCCCGATACAGCGTACTGCCTGCTGGATAGTGAACGCGTCACCACAGACGCACTGGCTGCTGCCATCCAGGCAAAACTGCAACCAGTGTTGCCACAAAATGTCGAAGAGATTCGTTTATCAATTTATCCGGAGATAATTGACGGTGCTTACTACCATTACAGTCACGGCCTGAAACAGCACGAAGGTAACTGTCAGCGCATTGCCCATGGCCACCGCTCAAAAATAGAAATCTTTGAAAACGGCGAACCGTTGGAATCCCTGGAACAGTTCTGGGCCGAACAATGGCGTGACATCTATATAGGAACACGCAGTGATATTTTGCAGGAAAGCCAGCGCAACGGAAAAAGCTACCTGACCTTTCGTTACCAGGCCTGCCAGGGAGATTTTGAAATCAGTCTACCCGCCTCACGTTGCTATCTGATCGAGACCGACTCCACCGTGGAAAACCTCGCAGAGCACATTGCCTTGGAATCTGCCCGGCTCAACCCGGGTAAAAAGCTCGAGATTTTTGCCTACGAAGGCATTGATAAAGGTGCTGTTGCCAACACCTGAACAGGCTAGCTTCGCTTGAATATCAACCTGCTGCCCCGGGGTTCATCTGCCAACTCACCATTACGGTAGACCAGGTTGCCGTTAACAAAGGTTGCTTCAATGGTTGAACGCAGCATTCGCCCTTCCAGTGGCGACCAACCACACTTGTAAAGCACATTATCACGTTCTACCCGCTGGCTTTTGTTCATGTCCACCACCGCCAGGTCAGCCCAATAACCTTCTCGCAGGTAACCACGATCTTCTATATCAAATAACCGGGCAGGTGCATGCGCCGTTTTCTCAACAACGCGGGCAAAGTCAAACACATCATCGTGTACAAGTTCCAGTACCATTGGCAGCGCATGCTGCACCAGCGGCAGTCCGGCAGGTGACTTGAAGTAGGTATTGAGTTTTTCTTCCAGAGTATGCGGCGCATGGTCGGTAGCTATTACGTCCAGCCGGTCGTCCAGCATAGCCTGCACCAGCGCCTGGCGGTCAGCCGGTGTTTTAATCGCCGGGTTACACTTGATAAAGCTGCCCTTGGCCTCGTAATCGGTGTCGTCAAAGAAAAGATGATGGACACAGGCCTCGCCGGTTATCTGCTTATTGGCAAGATCCCCGGCTTCAAACTGGTCCAGTTCAATCGCAGTGGTCAGATGCAAGACATGCAGACGGGTGCCATGTTTTTTTGCCAGACTGATAGCAAATGAAGAGGATTTTAAACAGGCCTCGGCGCTGCGAATATCAGGGTGACAGGACATTGGCACATCTTCACCATACTTTTCACGGTAAGCCGCCTCGTTAGCCTGGATCATTGGTGTATCTTCACAATGCGTCATTACCAGGCCGGGGGCATTGGCAAAAATACCGTCGAGCGTTTCCTCGTTATCAACCAGCATATTGCCGGTTGAGGCGCCCATAAAAACCTTAATGCCGCAGGTCTGGTTTTTCTCAAGTTTCTTGATTTCCTCAAGATTGTCATTGGTAGCGCCAAGATAAAACGCATAGTTACCAAAAGCCTTGCCCTGCGCCATGGCAAATTTTTCTTCCAATGCTTCAATCGTGATCGTCTGCGGGTTGGTATTAGGCATCTCCATAAAGCTGGTAATACCACCGGCAACCGCGGCGCGTGATTCAGAATACAGGCCGCCCTTATGGGTAAAACCCGGTTCACGAAAATGCACCTGGTCATCGATCATGCCCGGAATCAGGTGGCGACCTTCGATATCCATCACTTTCATTTCACTGGAAGCCGTGATCTCGGGTGCGATTTTTTCAATACGACCGTCCTTAATCAGCAGATCACCCTCCTTGATTTCGCCCTCGTTGACCATCAGAGCATTTTTAATAAGGTTGTATGGCATCGGTTTCTCCTTCAGTCGTAATCGCGGTCTTTCCACTGCCTGAGTGCGGTAAAAACCTCGACCTGGCCGGTCAGCTTTTTGCCGGCCCAGTTTTCAGCAGCAGCAATCACATTGTTATGTTCAGTTCTCAGGAACGGGTTGGTTTGCAGTTCCTCCGACAACAGCCCCGGCACTGTTGCCTGATCATTTTGCCGAGCGTGACTGACAGCTTCATGGCGCTGTTTCAGCACACTGTTATCAGGTTCAACCCAAAGGCCAAACCCCAGGTTTGCCAGCGTATATTCATGGGCACAGTAAATCTTCGTCTCAGGCGGCAACTGGCTGATTTTCGCTAGCGATAATGACAGCTGCTCAAAGGTTCCGGTGAAGACCCGCCCACAGCCACCGAGAAACAATGTATCACCGCAGAAAAGACAACCATCACCGTAATATGCAATATGCCCTTCGGTATGCCCGGGCACTGATAGTACATGTAATTCAATAGCCAAACCCGGCAATTTAACGCGATCATCGGATGTAACCACTTTCTCTATTTGCCTGATACCTTCGTTACCAGGACCGAAAACAACTGCATCAGGAAAACGTGCCTTCAGCCCGGCGACACCGCCAACATGATCATAGTGCTTGTGCGTGATCAGTATCGCAGAAAGCTCAAGGCCCAGTGCTTCAAGCTTTGACAGCACCGGCTCTTCATCACCAGGATCGACCACCACGCAGGAGCTACTGCCTGCTTCAGTGATCAGCCAGATGTAATTATCTTCAAATGCCGGAATTGCGCTGACTTGCATTACTTTTTTCCGTACAACGCTTCCGGATCGATCAGCGGCTCGGCATCAACTTCAATACGATCACCAATCACCTTGTTATAAAAACAGTTGCGGCGCCCCGTGTGACAGGCAGGCCCGGTCTGATCAACCTTGAGCAGAATGGTGTCACCATCACAGTCAAAGTACATGGATTTCAAAAACTGTACCTGGCCAGAAGACTCACCTTTACGCCAGTAAGACTGCCTGGAGCGTGACCAGTAGCATACACGCCCGGTCTTGAGCGTTTCTTCAATTGCCAGGCGGTTCATCCAGGCCATCATCAGCACCTCGCCGCTATCAAACTGCTGGGCAATTGCCGGCAACAGTCCAGCCTCGTTGTATGGCAAATCATCAAGCGCCTCTTTAAGAGACACCGATTCACCCAGTTGCATTTTTTCAGTTTGATGCAGATAACTCATAATATTCCCGAACAATTCAGCCCAAGCACTTGAAAAACAGCTGCTACGGACAAATTAATCTTTTCGACGTAAAATACAATCTAAATTAAAACAGTTTTAAACTAAATTCAGGCCCATACTGCATCTAAGCGAATTACGCATGAACATTTTCAGAATCAGTTTTATTAACCAGGGTAAAGTCTACCAGCTACATGCTGAGTCAGTACACCAGTCAGACCTGTATGGTTTTGTCACCATCAAAAACCTGATTTTCGGGGAAACCAGCAGCCTGGTGGTGGATCCATCCGAGGAGAAACTCAAATCCGAGTTTTCAGGTGTCAAACAGGTGACCATCCCGATGCATTCTGTGATCCGCATTGATGAAGTTGAAAAGCGTGGCCAGAACAAGATTTTTGATCTTGACAGCAATACCAATGTCACTGCCTTCCCTGCAGGTTTCTACTCGCCTGAGAGCAGCAAGTAACCATGCACCCATCACTCAAGGAAAGCATCAACCGGCAACGCACCTCGCTATACAACATGTTGGTGGATCCACTATCGCGTGCTGCCAAAAACTGCGTTGAGATATGGGGCTACCGGGAAGAACTTAACGACGTGCTCGCAGAGGCATTGAAGGGCTTGCCCTATGGCCGTTACATGTATGCATTGGACACTAACGCCTTGCAACTCAGTGACAATGTCACCCATGAAGGGCTTGAAACCAACGATTTTCATCGTAACCGTTCTGACCGCCCCTACATGAAAGAGATATCGGACAAGCAGGATATGATTCTGTCAGAAGCCTATATTTCTCTTCGTGCCAACCGGCCATCGATCACAGCAATACAAAAAGTCATCAAGGATGATCAGTTGATTGGTTATCTGGGTGTCGACTTTGACTTAAGAGCCTTACCCCTGACCCGGGTAATTTATGATGAACCCGGCCAATGGCATCTGTTGAAAGGCGACCCGGCCATCCGTAGTCACGTTTTTCAACAGTGCCGTATCGACAGCAAGCTCGACAAGGAAATCGACCTGGTACTGCCGGTAATGGAGGAACTGATGACGGAAAACGGTGTTTTCCACAGTAAGATACATTTCTCCAGCAGCCGCTGTACACTCTGGTTTATCGATGACCCTTATCGCTACCGCATACTACCCTACGACGCACTGGTTGATCCTGACGTGGTTCTGGCTTACCCGTGCAGGCCTTACCCGAAAACCGCGGTTATTAAAGAACATGAAGTTCGACCGATTCTGGATACCTTCAAGCACCTGCGTTTTGCTGATGAAACCATCTACCTGAGGGCCGGTTCTCTGAATATTTTCAATGGCATTGTCGGTTTGAACTTTTCCTGTGATGGCTCACACTACATCCCACATGATCAATTTCTGGCGCGCGACTCTGAATTCTGGGAGGGAATGTAATGCGCATTATCATCTTTCTGTTACTGTTAATTTCAAGTGCCGCACTGGCAACACTGGAATTCACCAATATTGCCAGGCTACAAAATCTTTCACTGATTAATACACTGGAAAAACACCTGGTTGAAGAATATCGTTCAAAAACAGCCAAGGATTTCAATCAGTCGCTCGACAGCGGTAGTTTCGGCCAGATTCTTGATCGTGCCGCTGACATGGTGACCACGCGCGTTACCTTGATTGCTACCAGAAAAAGCCAGGGCATTAATCTAAATAATGGCCCGGTTACCGTGATCATTCAGGCTCGATACCTGGTTGAGAACAGCAGTGAAGAGCCACTGGAAAAAGAACAGTACCTGGTTTTCAAATCTGATAACCAGCAGGAATGGACCTACGCAGGTAGCGCTACGCTGGAAGACTTTTACCTGAATTTTGTCAGGGTTTATTGATCTGGGTCAGTTTTTGCCGCAAAACCGTAGATCAAATTGATATCCATTAATTTTTTTACCGGCCACATGGACGATGACCAGGGTTAATTCCCCGATTTAAACCAACATCGGCCGAAGGGTTTTCTCATTGGCACCTGAATGTCAGAATAGCCTATTATTTGACTGCAGTTTCAGGAGCCACCCTTGCAGATGCGTCGAGACACTATAGAAGATAAACTGACAAAAGCCTTTGCCCCTTTACATGTTGAAGTGGTGGATGAAAGCCACACCCACAATGTACCCGAGGGCGCTGAATCACATTTCAAGGTTACCCTGGTTACCGAACAGTTTGAAGGCAAAACCCTGGTTAACCGTCATCGCCTGGTCAATAGCGAATTAAAGAGCGAGTTCGACCAGGGACTGCATGCACTGGCCCTGCATACAATGACCCCGGAAGAATGGTTTGCCAAAGGTGGCATTGCCCCGGAATCGCCTCCCTGTCTTGGCGGCTCCAAAGCCGGTGAAAAGTAAGGAGCAAAGTAAATTGAAATACCTGTTTGCGCCAATTCATTTCATTGTCGGTGGCCTGATTCGCCTGGTTGATTTTATGACCTCGCCGCGGCCGTTAAAACGCCCCGAACAAAAACAACAGCTGGTAAATGAGCAATGCAAGAACCTGACACTTTACCACTACCCGGCCTGTCCTTTTTGTGTAAGAGTCCGACGCCAGATGAAACGCTTAAACTTACCGATTCGTCAGATTGATCCACGCAAAAACCCCGAATGGATGGACAAGCTTGTCACAGAAGGAGGACAGGCACAGGTCCCCTGCCTGCAGATCGTTGATCCCAATGGGCAGATAACCTGGATGTATGAATCAGCTGACATCAACAACTGGCTCGAAGAGCAGTTCGCCCCCAGCTAGTGTCATCTCAGTCAGAGCATCACCGATTCAGAGTACTATCTCTACCAAATCATCTAGACCAGACAGCGCCATCCCAACCAAACACTGTCATCTCGACCAGACAGCACCATCCCAACCAAACACTGTCATCTCGACCGAAGGGAGAGATCTTTTTATAGCTTTTTAAAATTAGATTAGATTTCTCGCTTCACTCGAAATGACAGAGGGACTAGTATCTCTATATGCTTTTTATTACCAACCGCTTTCCCAAACAGAGTATCCGGTCAAAGATCGGTAGACGTTTTGATTTTGATTTAAACAACAATGCAGCCAGCAACCACCTGTTCTTCTGTGAAAGAACCGCTGAAGACCAGTATACAGAAATTGGCAGTATCAATTTCCTGAACCAAATCAAAGACACTGACTGTCGCCAGATCCTGATTTACATACATGGCTTTTCCAACCTGCCTGAAGACGCTATCGAGCAAGCCCGACAACTGCAGGCACTCTGTGATCACTCCAAAGCAGACGAAGTGCTGGTCGTGCCATTAATATGGCCCTGCGATAATGACCTTGGCATTATCAAAGATTACTGGGACGATCAGAAATCTGCGGATGCCAGCAGTTTTTCATTTGCCCGCCTACTGGAAAAATTTATTGCCTGGCGCAACTCTGAAAAATTCAACCCGGCAGCCGATCCATGCCTGAAGCGCATCAATATACTTGCTCACTCCATGGGTAACCGGGTATTGCGTGAAACCCTTGCAACCTGGAATAAATACGACCTGGCAAATGGTGTACCGTTACTTTTTAGAAACACTTTCCTGGTTGCCGCCGACATCGTTAATGAATCTCTGCATGAAGGTCAGCCGGGTGAACTGATCAGTCACGCCTCACGTAATGTCATTGTCTATCACGCCTCAGATGACCTGGCACTTCGCGCCAGCAAGGCATCTAATTTAAAGAACCGTATCGCATCACGCCGGCTCGGTCATACCGGCCCCGAAAACTTGAACAAAACTCCCGCCAATGTTTTTTCAGTTGATTGTGATGATATCAACTCAGCCTATGACTTTCCCAAGGGCCATACTTATTTTTTAGATGATGACAGTGGCAAACCCGGCCGGGTTTTCCTGCACATTTTTAACGCACTGTTATGCGGCCGGGTCTTTCCCAGTGAAGAATACCGTCGCACTATGATTATCATGGAAGATCACAGATAAACCTGTTTTTAAAATTTTGTTCAATCCATGTTTGTTAGTAAAGTATTCTCAACCTATTTTCCCGATGAAGTACCCAGCCATGACAACACTGTTTAAAAAATTGCCTCAGCTTATATTCCTCGGATTTATTTCCATCGCCTTCCTTGCAATGCCAGCACAAGCACAGGAAACCAATACCAAACCAGCTGAAACGAAGCCTTCAGATAGCGCCCCCCTTGCTGAAGAAGTCAGCCTGACAGCGACTGAAAAAGATGAAGCAGAACTGTTAGCACAGTTGGCAGAAATCAACACCCACCTCGATGAAATTACTGAAATTGACAAAACTATAAAAACAGCCAAAGGCGAAAACCTGAATACCGCAATCATACTTCGCAAAGACAAGTCTGAGGCTTTACTCACAGAGCTCAAACTGTTTGCAAAAATTGCCCGCGGCTATAGCGGAACAAATGAAGAACTTAAGGCTTTATTCAAATCAGAAGAAAAAAAGTTACGCCGGACCGGCGCTTACATGCGAAAAGAAATTGACCTGTATGTTTCACGCCTGGAAAAGCACAGCATAGAACGCAACACCCTTAACCAGGAAGGTTTGAAAAGCTATCTCAAGGATTCCAATTTAATTGATGCCAGTTTTGCCCTGCTGTCCGAATACATCATCATGATTCGAAGTCTTAACCTGAAACCGGAAGCCTCGATTGCGTACATGCAAAAAAGTATTCCGGCACGCGCGAAGTTTCTCGCCGGCCAGATTGCACTGTCCAAGGACCGTCAGAAAGACATCCAGAAAATACTGAGTTCTGACAAAGAAAATGCTGAGGCCAAAAACCAATTGGCGCTATCCCAGGAAAAACTGGATGCCGATATCAGTAGTTTGAAACTGGCAATTTCCTTCGCCGACAAACTGAATATCGAGATGAGGGATTTTCAAACTTTACTGGTCAAGGCAACCGGTGAAATCAGCGCCCAGACCCTGGATACCGAGGTACTTGGCGTTCTGTTTAACGAATGGTGGTTACAATCAAAACTTGCCGTTCAGGAAAACACCATTAGCTTTGCCATCAAGGTCATAGTCTTTGTACTCATCATTCTGGGTTTTAAATTCCTCTCGTCCCTGGTACGCCGTCTGATTGAGCGCAGCCTCGATTCACGCCGGGTAAAGGCCTCGGTGCTGCTGAAAAACATGCTGGCTTCGATTGCATCCAAGATTGTCTTCCTGATGGGCATACTTGTAGCGCTGTCTCAGCTCGGCGTCTCACTGGCGCCCGTCCTCGCCGGCCTGGGTGTCGTCGGTTTCATCGTCGGTTTTGCCCTGCAGGATACGCTCGGTAATTTTGCGGCCGGCATCATGATCCTGTTTTACCGACCATACGATGTTGGTGATGCGGTTGAGGTTGGCGGCGTTCTCGGCAAGGTCAAAAACATGAGCATCGTTAACACGACAATCCTTACCTTCGATAACCAGACGTTGATTTTGCCCAACAGTAAAATCTGGGGTGATGTTATCAAGAATATAACTGCGCAGAAATCCCGCCGTATCGATATGGTTTTTGGCATCAGTTACAGTGATGACATAGAAAAAACCGAACAAATTCTGAACGATATTGTTAGCAGTCATGAAAAGGTACTCAATGAACCTGAGACTGTTATCAGACTGCATACGCTTGGCGAGTCTTCAGTTGACTTTGTTGTAAGGCCTTGGGTTAAAACAGAAGACTACTGGCTGGTTTACTGGGATATCACCCGCGCGGTCAAAATGCGTTTTGATGCTGAAGGTATTTCCATACCATTCCCACAACGCGATGTACATTTATATCAGGCACAGCAAGTAGCGACATAAACTAATTCATTGCAAGTGGCTGGTGAAATATAAATTTGTAGAATAGTTGTTTCACCAGCCAAGCACATCTTCCCTGATAGACCAGCGGCGTTTTCCGACCTTTGAACCTTCACCATATATCCAGTAATCCCTAAGAAAATCAATTCGGCCTGTTGCCTGTTTGGCAGCCAACCAATTACTGAGAAATTCGGCAAATGCTTTTTCACCTTTGGGTACTGCATAAGACATTGGAAAACTCATTTCAACATCGGGCAATGTCATTACCGAATAATCCGGGTGCAGCAATGTTAAACCAGCGCCAACTTCCGCAGATTCTATAAGCGCATCAACATTGTTACCCATTTCAAAAAACTCATTATAGTTTTCTACAGGTACAATATTAATCTGTGTGCCTGGAATGAGCCTTTTTATTCTACGCTTCAGATTATCAATATATTCAGCATCCCCCAGCATTGCCAGTGAAATGGATTCATGCTGCTTGAGAACCTCAAGCGAAGTAAAATCATGACGACGAAAATCTTTCGTTATAAAGCTTAACTTGCCTTTAAGATAAGGCTGAGAAAGATCAACTTTTAACAGGTTATATGTGCTAAAAGATACTGCAGGAACAACGTCAAGATAGCGCTCATTAAGCAAGTCGAAAAAGTTATTCCAGTCAAAAGGATAATATTCGACACGCACTCCCAGCTCCTCTCCCAAACGATTGAACAGATCGACATCCAGACCTACCAGCTGAGCATCATTATTAAAGAAACTGAGCGGCACACGCTCAGCACGATAACCAACGCGCAACACTCCATCCTTGATGATCTGCTGCAGCAGATCATCAGAAGTCCTATCAGACATGATTCGTGGTGCATCAGGAAGATCATCAAAAACATGCAAGGATTTCATCTGAAATTCGGCCGGTTGCATGTTCATCAACAATTTATCCTTGTTATAGGTTTGCTCGGTAACCATGCCAAGTAAAAATTTTGTTCCTAAAACGGTTGTCATAAGCAAAACGAGACTGGCACCACCATAGCGCAATATACGCGACATACGTATTTTCAGCTGACCGGATATTGAAACAGTAATAATCAGGCTAAATGCAAACAGGTTCATGACACTGACCATAGCGTCAAACTTGCCATTAAGAATGGAACTGGGGAGGTAAAGGTTAAGCAGGTCATGAGGAATATAGAACATATCCATCAGAAAATTCAGCGCAACCTGAGCCTTGGCAAAGAGACTGAAAATACCCGTCACAATCAAACTTGGATAATGTGATAGCTCAAGACTACTTCCCGACATCCATGCAGCAAATGGAATAAAAAGTAAAGCCAGAAGCCGTCCGGTTAAAGGAAAATTAAAGATCACCGGAATAATCACATCCACCACGTGTTTATTCTGATCACTGTTCATTTGGTATTTTTCGAAAAGCTCATTAGACTTGCAGATCAGCAAAGGTAGTGTAACCAAAATGTTCTGGGTAACAAAACCGGTGAGCAACGCAGAACGAGAAAAACGCATCACATCAGCATAAGAAAAAGATGTAAACATGCTGATAACCATTGGAATAATACCAAATGTCAGCAATATAGAAGCGACCGCATAAACCGAAAAATAAACTTCCAGTTGAGCAAGCTCTTCCATAGTCAGCGTCCCGGCTGCTACGGCAACAATTGAAAAAACACCTATCGGTGTCAAACGCATTATAAATTTCATCACATGCGTCAGCGCTTCTATAACCACCTCGAAACTACTCAGCAGGTTATAACGGTTTTTCGTATTTATCAGTGCTATTCCAAGGATAATACTAAAAACCACTACGGCCGGCACCATACCGTTTGCCAATGAATAAAATGGATTATCTGGCACATAAAGTTCGATTGGGTCGAAAGCCTGGGCACTTGTTATCTGGTTATGGCTTAAAAACGAAGCATCCACCCAGCTTGGAAAAGCCATAGGCATAGCGACCAGTACAAGAGCGGAAATAAACCAGAACAAAAATAAGAGCAAGGTTCCTCTTATGGCCAACAGCTTTGCCAGTTTCATATCAAGAGAACCGACACCACTGATTAATGACAGGGTTACATAAGGAATAACCGCCATCTGCATTAAGCGAATCCAGGCCTCACCAATCCAACCAATCACCTGGGCCGACTCACCAAAAAATAGTCCGGTTAAAATACCCAGAAACAGACCCAGCAGAATCTGTATTGATAAATCCAATTTTTTTAATCGTTCAGTCAATGGCATAACTATGAAGACCTTTCTTCTCTTTAAAAATCAGCATGAATTATGTCAATTTCGATTGAAGATCATATGAATCTGCAAAAATTTAACTCTTTATTACAGCCTATTAGGTTTATAAATTAGTTTTACGGTTAATTAACGGCTCTCAGAATAGGGTCAAAAAAGTAGGAAAAGATTGTTTTCTTGGTGACGACAATATCTACCTCGGCATGCATACCCGGAATCACCGGCATTTGACCCTCTTCCTGCCCCAGGTAAGCCCGGTCAGTTTCAACCTTTACGATAAAAAAAGACTCGCCTTTTTCATTGGTGATCGCATCAGCAGATATCTGCTTGACAGTTCCATCCAGCCCGCCATAGGTGGCAAAGTTATAGGCGGTAAATTTCACCTTGGCCTGCATGCCCGGACGAAGGAAACCAATATCCTTAGGCGCAATCTTGGTTTCCAGTAACAGTTTGTCTCCGGATGGTACGATTTCCATGATCGTCATGCCGGGCTGTACAACACCGCCAATAGTATTGACGTGGATTTTTTTCACAATACCTGCAAGCGGTGCCTGTAACGTGGTGCGTTCTCGCTTGTCCTTGAATGCATTCAACTCGGATTCAAGCTTGTCGATCTGCAGCACCACTTCCTTGCGTTCTTCAAGTGCCTTGTTAATCGCCTCGGACTTGGCCGCCTCGATACTGTTAAGCACTTCCTGTTTTTCCTCTTTGGTGCGCGCCAGCCGTGACTTGTCACTCTCCAGTTCCTTGGAAAATTCAGTGACTTTCTGCTGCGCCTGAATCACTTCCACCTCGGAAGTAGCACCGGAGCTTTTAAGGCCTTCTACCAGCTTTTCCTCTTTTGAAGCCAGTTTAAGCTGTTCGGTAACACTTTTAATCTGGCCTTCCAGTTCTTCGATTTCCCTGTCTTTCTGAATCAGGCGTGACTCAAGCACACTCAGATCATCGTCCAGCTTTTGCTTCATGTTGTTATACAGCTTGGTTTCGTTTTCAACGATGTATTTATATTTATCTTCCTTATAATCATTGAGTTCAAACGGCTTGCCCTCGGCAAAGGCTTCCAGCCGCCTGGCACGGATAATCAGGCCATTGCGCTCGATGATGGTTTCTTCTTCCGAAGAGGCAAACTGGGTGTTATTAAGTTCTACCAGTGTTTGTCCACGCGTGACGATATCACCCTCGGAAACCAGCAGGTTTTCAAGAATGCCACCTTCGAGGTTCTGAATTTCCTGTACCTGGTGAATCGGCACGGCCACACCTTCACCTTTGCGTACCTCGTCTATCTCGGCGATAAAAGCCCAGGCCAGTATCGCCGCGAAAAACACCAGTACGGTGTAAACCATTGCACGCGCACCTTTGGGTACTTCAAGCAAAACCATATCCCGCTTGTCAGAGGCAAATTCCAGGTCTTCCTGCAGTTGCTTGTTATCCATGTCAGGCTCCTTTAGCGGCCGGTTGAGGCTTGGCAGTTAATTGTTGCATCACTTCATCCTTGTTACCG
>JARRJW010000005.1:0-19303 GCA_037388785.1 Gammaproteobacteria bacterium | reverse complement strand
TCGACAAGGCACAAATCACACTAAAATCCGAATCAGAAACTGAAGCTAAAAAGGAAAACAAAGCAGGTAAAAAGATTAACCCGGCCAAATTGCCAGCTGTCAGCCTGATTGTAAAAAACCTCATCATTAACGATGAGCCTTTTGGTAAACTTCTACTTGAAACGACGCAAGCAGGCGCCCGAAATGGCATAAAAATCGAAACCCTGTTCCTGACCGGTGACAATCTTCAGGCTGACATCAGTGGCCAATGGCTTAACCTTGGCGATTTACAAAAAACCGATTTGATTATTGATTTAAATAGCCAGGACCTGGGCAAAACATTGAAACAACTCGGCTATGCCGAACAAATACATAAGGGCCAGGCAGAAATCAGCGGCCAACTAAATTGGCTTGAAAGCCCGTTTAATCTAGAAAAAAGTAACGTCAGTGGCCAACTGGATCTGGAAATTGAAGATGGCCGATTTCTCGAACTTGAGCCGGGCGTTGGCCGCATACTCGGTATTCTCAACATCGCTGCGATTAGTCGCCGGTTAACCCTGGATTTTTCCGATCTCTTCAAGGATGGTTTTACCTTTGACGAGATCACCGGCAATTTCACTTTTGATGACGGCAATGCCTATACCGAAGATCTGACCATCAAAAGTCCCTCTGCCCTGCTTGAGCTTAAAGGCAGAACCGGCATAGTGACTCAAGATTATGATCAGGTAATTACAGTTACCCCAAGTGTCCAGTCCAGTTTAACCATTGCCGGAGCCGTTGCCGGTGGTCCTGCGGGTGCCGCCATAGGCTTTGTTGCACAAAAACTGATAGGTGACGAAGTCGACAAAATTGCCAGGACGCGCTACCGGGTAAAAGGTCCCTGGGATAAACCTGAAATTACCAAGTTGAAAAAAACCGTCCCGGTCGTTGAGAATAAGGACAACTCGTTAAATTTCGAGTAAGTTAACCGTTGAATAACACCAAATTTTAATTACAGGATAAATTTTTTTGGATAACAGAAAAGCAGCCGCTATCCAGATGGCCACCGGACCGAATGTCAGCGCCAATCTCCTCACTGCCGAGAAACTGATTGAAGATGCGGTAAATAACAATGCCGGACTGGTCGTTCTTCCGGAAAATTTTGCTTTCATGGGTAAAACCGACAACGAGGTTTTAACCATTAAAGAAGCGGAAGGCGATGGACCTCTGCAGGACTTTCTCTCTCAACTGGCCAGCAAACACGGTATTTGGCTGGTTGGAGGCACGATCCCTCTGGAGGCCAATGATGCCAGCAAAGTGCGTTCGAGCTGCCTTGTCTATAACAGCGAAGGTAAGGAAGTCGCGCGTTACGACAAAATCCACCTGTTTGATGTGAATCTGGTTGAAGCCGACGAACAGTATACAGAATCCGCAACCTATGAGCCCGGTGATGAAACGCATGTGATCAACACACCGTTTGGAAAACTTGGTCTTGCCATCTGCTATGACCTGCGTTTTCCGGAACTGTTTAGAAACCTGGTTGATCAGGGTGCAGAAATCATTGCCCTGCCTGCTTCATTTACCGCTATAACCGGGCGAGCCCACTGGGAAACACTGGTGAGAGCCCGGGCTATTGAGAATCTTTGCTATATCATTGCTGCCGCCCAGGGCGGCTTCCACCTTAACGGCAGGGAAACTTACGGCCATACCATGATCGTTGATCCATGGGGTACCGTACTCGCCCAGGTCCCGCGCGGCGCTGAATCGATTGGCGTCAAGCTCGACACCGATTTTCTCAGCGCTACCCGCAGAAACTTTCCCTGTATCCAACATCGCAAATTCTACTGTAACAAGCCATGAGTCTATCAACTGAACCTAATTCTGATCAGGCCTATCTTGAGGCCACACAGGCCATACTGACGCCGTCTGAACTTGAGGAAAAACATCTCGACCAGGTGATGGGTAAACTGCTATCGCGCCAGGTTGATTATGCCGATATTTACTTTCAGTCAAGTAGACTGGAATCCTGGGTATTGGAAGACGGCATCATCAAGGAAGGGAATTTTAACATCGACCAGGGAGCAGGACTCAGAGCTGTATCCGGTGAAAAAACCGGCTTTGCCTACATGGAGGAGATACAACTGCCGAGCCTGCTCCAGGCGGCAGATACAGCCTGCGCGATCGCGCGTCTCGGTCAGCACCGTAGTCATCAATTACCTAAAAGCCAGCCCACAGAGCCGCATTACCAGGCACTCGACCCGCTGGCCAGTATGGATGAACTCAGTAAAATCGAACTGTTAAAAACACTGGATGCAGAAGCAAGAAAACAGGACCCCCGGGTCTCCCAGGTGATTGTTAGTCTGGTTGCAGTGCAGGATACCGTGCTTGTTTACACATCCAACGGCAACCTCAACGGTGATGTCCGTCCACTTGTCAGAGTTAATGTCAGCGTCGTCGTTGAGGATAAAGGCAAACGTGAACAAGGTTCATCTGGTGGTGGGGCCCGACTGGGCCTGGACTATTTTACTCATGATGAAACTGCGCTCGAATATGCCAGGGAAGCTGTTCGTCAGGCCCTGGTTAACCTTGAAGCTGTCAATGCACCGGCAGGCACCATGCCCGTTGTTCTGGGCCCGGGCTGGCCAGGCGTATTACTGCACGAAGCCGTCGGACACGGCCTGGAAGGTGACTTTAACCGCAAGGGCACATCCGCCTTTTCCAATCGCATGGGCGAAAAAGTCGCATCTTCTCTTTGCACCGTTGTCGATGACGGTACATTGGCTAACCGACGTGGCTCCCTCAACATCGACGATGAAGGTATGCCCAGCGAATATACGGTGCTGATTGAAAACGGGATTTTGAAAGGTTACATGCAGGACACACTCAACGCGCGCCTGATGAATACACGCTCAACTGGAAACGGCCGGCGTGAATCCTATGCTCATCTGCCGATGCCGCGCATGACCAATACATACATGTTACCCGGAGAATCGACACCTGAAGAAATCATTTCATCTGTCGACAAGGGACTTTATGCAGTGAATTTCGGTGGTGGTCAGGTTGATATCACCTCCGGTAAATTTGTCTTTTCCACCTCCGAAGCCTACCTGATTGAACACGGCAAAATTACTCGCCCTGTTAAAGGTGCCACACTGGTGGGCGACGGCCCTGCAGTGATGAGCCAGGTCAGCATGGTTGGCAATGACCTTAAACTGGACCGTGGCGTTGGAGTCTGCGGCAAGGAAGGCCAAAGCGTTCCCGTAGGTGTGGGACAACCGACGTTGAAAATCGACCAGTTAACTGTTGGCGGAACTGACGCCTGATTTAAAAATACTATTATGCATGTAGAAGCCGATTTAAAACTTTCCAACCTCAAACAGGTCGTTGAAGACATCCTCAATGAGGCTGCACGCAAGGGCGCAACATCGGCAGAAGCCGGTGTCAGCGCAACCAACGGCACCTCAACAACAGTCAGGCTTGGCGAGGTGGAAACCATTGAACACAATAATGATAACGGTATGGGTATTTCGGTTTATTTTGGTAACCGCAAAGGCTCTGCCTCGACCACAGACCTGTCACCTCAGGCCTTGAAAGATACTGTCGAAAAAGCCTGCAACATCGCCCGCTTCACTACCGAAGACCCCTATAATGGCCTGGCCAACGCCGATGAGATGCTGCAGTCTCAACCCGACCTTGATCTTTATCATCCCTGGTCTATTTCAATTGATGACGCCATTGAACTGGCCAGGCAATGTGAAGACGCAGCTTTAAGTGAAGACAAACGTATAAACAATTCCGAAGTCGCTACTGTAATCACCGCTGTCGGCTTTCATGTTTACGGTAACAGTCATGGATTTATCGGTACTTATCCGAGCAGTCGCCACTCGATCAGCTGCTCTGTCATTGCCCAGGAAGGTGATGATATGCAGCGTGATTACTGGTACGACACCAGCCGCGTGGCCAAAGACATGGATAGTGCACAACTGCCTTGCGCACCCTGGCCCGACTCAATTCCCGTCAAATCAAAACACAAACATCACCGGTCATTTTCAAAAACGAGCTGGCTCCAGGGTTACTTCGCAGTTTCATAGGCGCCATTCGTGGTAGCTCCCTCTACCGAAAGTCGAGTTTTCTGCTTGATAAACTGGGTGAACAGGTTTTTCCTGAGTTTGTCACGATCAGTGAAAACCCGCTGCTACCCAGGGGGCTGGGTAGTGCAGCCTATGACAATGATGGCGTCGCCACAAGGGCAAGAAATATTGTCGAAAATGGCGTGCTACAGGGATACGTTCTCGATGCCTATTCATCGCGCAAGCTGAACATGCCCAATACCGGTAACGCTGGAGGAGTCAGAAATTTAACAATAAACCAAAGTGACAGCAGTTTCGATGATCTGCTTAAAACCATGAACAAAGGCCTGGTAGTTACCGAACTTATGGGCCAGGGTGTGAACCCGGTCACCGGTGACTATTCGCGTGGCGCTGCAGGATTCTGGGTAGAGAATGGTGAAATTCAGTTTCCTGTTGAAGAAATTACTATTGCCGGAAATTTACTCGACATGTTTAAATCCCTTAGCATTGTCGGCAACGACAATGATGCGCCGGGCAGCATTAACACAGGATCATGGTTAATTGACAACATGACCATCGCCGGTGCCAACTCCTAATAATAAAAACTGGAAAACCACGATGCACAAAATTCTCTTGCTGGCTGCAATCTACCTGTTCGGTCTAGCTTGTGTTCAGGCGGAGGAAGATAATCTGCAATTCATCCAGGAATATCTTGACTTCGTGGAATACGCTGATGGCACTATCTCGAGCGAACAACTCAACTCAATTGACATCAATGGTATTGTTTTCATTGACTCAAGAAACGCAGGACAGTTCAACGAGGGGCACATCCCCGGTGCCATCAACATTGACTGGCGTGAAACCTTGACCCGCATCGATGAAATTCCCAGGGATAAACCTGTCATCCTTTACTGCGAGACAGGTCTTTTATCATCCAAAGCTCACTTCATGCTTCGCCTGGCTGGCTACAATAATGTGAAAGTACTCTGGGGTGGATACCTTGTCTGGAGCGCCCAACAGTCCTTTGAAGATGCCGCCCTGGTAAAGAAAAAATAACGATAAATGTAACCACCATGGATGATTCATTGCCCAACTCGGCATCTGTCGAATACATCCATGTAGTATCTCTCCAGGCTCGCGTCCTTGCGAGCCGTTCGCCGGTTTCCTCATGCCACTGGCATGAGGGACCGGCTCACCCAAACCAGAAACTTTCAGGTTTATCCAGAAACTCCTCAACCGGCATATAGTGGCTGCCGTCACAGGAAAACGTCAGACCCACCATGGCATTGATGGTATTAATCGACGCTGATCGTAAATAAACCGTGTCATCTGCCATTCGCAGCCGTTTACAGGCCTCCAGCACTTCAATTACTTCATGGGGATTGGCTTCAGCGTCATCAGGATAACGTCTTTTGGGATAGGCAAGACACACCGAAGGATCGATAATTTCATCAAGTACATGTAAACGGTAACGATGGGGGTCATCATACAGCCAAAGCGTTGCCCGTGAACTGCTGTAATGCAGTTTTGCATGAAACACACCATGATATAAAACCAGCTCAGCCAAAATACCATTGACAGTGTCAATGTTGTCATCCATCGCACTGGTTATGCGTTTTTGCATGAAAAGGTTCTGCCTGATAGCGGGATCGCCCTTGATTTGCCGCCAGTTTAAAAGGTTCTTAACAGAAGGCGCTTCTGTCAAATCGGGCAAGTCACATACATCAAAGTCGCCGGCAACACAGCCGAGTATGCGGTCATTATGATCACGCACCTGGCGAATGGCCGTCACACAGGGATGAAAGTCAGTTCTCGACAGGTAAACCTCTGATAACAGAAAACAGGTATCCGGAGTCATCGCACCAATATATGGACGATGCGCCAGGTCTTCTCCCCGAACAGATTTATCTACTGAATCAATGGAAATATTGGAACTGTATTGACGGCCATGACAATCGACCGCATAGAGTAATTTACAGCCGTTGATATGGGGCAAGGCGGCGCTTAGCGCAGTATCGAGTTGGTTCGGGTCATGCCAGGCAATGGCGCAAACGGTAGCAGTTGAATCGATCACCGACTCAAGTTCAGAGGTCAGCAGAACCCGCTGACGGTCAATTCTTGCTTTAAGTGCTGCTTCCACATATCACCAGATATAGTTGTTCCAAAAGAGCAGCGACACTACATGCTGTTAAAAGCAAGTTAGCAGTTATTTAAGCCAACAACAAGCTCTAGCTGAAATTATTTTTATTTCTGTAACCCCGGCAAAAGTTCCTTAAAATTCTCTACACCATTAAAGCCATCAACCTGTCTAGCAGGTGAGCGGGTATCAGGTTTCAGAACTGCAATTAAATGCGCAATACCATACTTACGGGCTGACTCAAGCACACTGACACTGTCATCAACAAACAGGGTGCGAACTGGATCAAAGGGCAGGCTGGCCTGCAAACCAGCCCAGAATTGTTGAGATTCTTTCGCGTAGCCTATCTGGTGTGAAGTAATGATTTCATCAAAGTGATGATCCAGCCGGGTTTTTTTCATTTTCAATGCTAACGCTTTCTGGTGTGCATTGGTCACCAGGATTGTGCGTTTCCCGGCAGCCTTTACCGCCTCAAGAAAATCGACAACATAGGGGTGAACCGCAATCAGATGCTCAATTTCTTCTTTTAACAAGGCGATATCCAGTTGCAGTTTGCGACTCCAGTGATCAAGGCAATACCAGTCCAGTGTGCCTTCAATTTTCTTATACTGCTCCATCAACCGTGTCTTGCTTTGCTCAACACTTATACCTTTTTCTTCAGCATACTTTACAGGAACATATTCCAGCCAGAAGTGATTATCAAAGTGTAGGTCGAGTAAAGTGCCGTCCATATCCAACATGACATCATCAATGTTTGACCAATCCAGATTCATAGCCAATATGTTCTCCCAGGAAGAAGGTGTAAGCCGAAACAGACTTTGCTAGAGTGTCAGGCCATTCTCATCAATTACACTTCAAATTTGACTGAATCATGAAAAAGAAACCTGAAGTGACAGAACGCAATATTATCGCCCAAACCCGTATCTTTAAAGTTGAAGCCATGAACATCGCATTCAGCAATGGCCAGACCCGACAATATGAACGCCTGGTCGGCTCGCGCCAGGGTGCTGTTTTGGTGGTAGGTAAACTTAGCGATGAAACGGTTTTGCTAATCAGTGAATATGCAGCCGGCATGGATCGGTATGAACTGGCTTTTCCCAAGGGAAAAATCGATCCTGGCGAAAATATGTTTGAGGCGGCCAACCGCGAGTTGCAGGAAGAAACCGGTTATGCTGCCGAGCGTTTGACCCATGTTTCCTCGATGACAATCGCGCCTGGCTACCTCGGGCATACCACCCATATCATCCTGGCTGAGGATTTGTACCCCTCATCACTCGAAGGTGATGAACCCGAAGCCCTTGAGGTCAGTGAATGGCATTTTGATCAGCTTGATGAATTACTGCAACGCGATGATTTTACCGAGGCACGAAGTATTGCTGCGTTTTACCGTATTCGGGAAATATTCCGACAATCTTGATAAATTTAATGGCTTTCCACTATCTGCATTCGCAAATCATGCAATTGCCTTAGTGATGGCTGCAAAGTTATGATTTTTTTAGGATTTAGCTGTCCTGCATTGAATCACTGTGTATACTACTTATGATGTCCAGATTAAAAACATTTTTTCCTCTCTTATTTATCATTGGCACGCTGTTTTTCTTTGCGACCTCTAATCTGTATGCAGCGACTGATGATGAAGCTTTAGAGTTTGATGATTACCCTTTAGAAGACCCCCTGAAGTATCCCGACTGGTTCAAGCGCAGCTTTCTGGACCTGCGTGATGACCTTGAAGAAAGTATCGAGAATGGCAAAAAAGGCATTATTGTTTATTTTGGTCAAAAACGCTGTCCTTACTGCCAGAAGTTAATCAATGTCAATTTTACCCAGCCCGATATCGAAAGCTATACACGCGAACATTTTGATCTGATACCTATCGACATCTGGGGCATTGAGGAAGTGACCGACATAAATGGCGTCACCATGTCCCAGCGTGATTATGCCCTGCGTGAAAAAACCAACTTCACACCCTCGCTTTTATTCCTTGATCATAGTGGCAAGGTCGTGATGCGTCTGCGCGGTTACTACCCCCCTTACCAGTTTATGGCTGCATTACAGTATGTCGCCGAAGAACATTACAAACGCGAAAAATTCGATGTCTACTTATCGCGGGGTGAAGATACACTTCGATTTGAAAAGGGTGATATGCCGGACGAAGACTTTTTCATTCCACCACCGTTTAATCTTAACCGTAGTATCTTCAAAGGTGAAAAACCTCTCGTAGTATTTTTTGAGCATGGCGATTGTCACGCCTGCGACATTCTGCATGCCCAACCTTTGAAACATCGCGCCATTTCCCAATTATTCGAGCGTTTTGATAGCGTTCAACTCAATATGTACAGTGATACGCCGGTGATTACCCCTACAGGTAAGCGAACAACCGCAAGTGACTGGGCCAAAGAGATGGAGATCTTCTATGCGCCCTCAATGGTATTCTTTGATGAGCAGGGTAAAGAAATTATCAGGATTGATTCCGTTATCCGCTTTTTCCGTTTGAGAAACGTTTTAAACTATATTCTGTCTGGCGCCTACCGTATTCAGCCCAGTTTCCAGATATGGCGTGATCAGAACAACTGATCGTTTTCCCAAAGTTTGTGATGCATTGCACAAATACTTTATCGCATTTACATAAAGGACTTCACTTCATCTGCAGTCATTTTATACTAGGCCGTAAATGCATTTGAAAATTTCTGCATGGCCAGTCATCTTGAAATTGAAAACCGGGCATTACGTAGCCAGTTAAAAGCACTAACGGCTGAAGCCAGTAAAAACGAAGCCCTGCTTAACAAGTTCCTTGAAAGAGAGCTGGCGCTACTCAGTTGCGGCAGCCTGGGTGAACTGCTTGTCAGCGTAACAGAAGGCCTAAAACATTCCTTTTCACTGGATCATATTCGACTGGTTTTACACGATCCTCAAAGCCAGATAAGGGAATTACTTCAACATAACAACATCAGCGAAGACATTTATCCCGATATCAGTTTTGTTTCCTCACAGGAAGAGGTTGCATGCCATTTAGGGGATATTCACAAACCCTGGCTTGGTCCATGTGTATCAGGCCTACACAGTAAAATCACGGATGTCTGCCAGAGCAAAAGTGTTGCCATCTTACCGTTGAATCTGAGAAATAAGCTAATTGGCTGTATCGCCATGGGCAGCAATGATGCAAAACGCTTCACACCTGATCATGCTACAGACTTCCTTGAGCGCCTTGCAGCGATTGTCAGCGTTTGTCTTGAAAATGCCATCAATCGGGAAAGCATTATTCTCAGCGGCCTGACAGATGCATTAACCGGCTTTTACAACCGCGCTTACCTGGAAAGGCGTCTTTCCGAGGAAATCTCGCGCGCCGCAAGATACCGTCAGCCATTAAGCTGCCTGTTTCTGGATATTGATTATTTCAAAAGGGTCAATGATACCTACGGCCATGCCAATGGCGACAGGGTACTACAGGAAGTCGCCAAACGAATAAAATCACAGTTGCGTGGCAGTGATATCCCTACCCGGTTCGGCGGTGAGGAATTTACCTTGCTTTTGCCTCAGACGGCCAGTGAAGAGGCTTTACAGCTGGCTGAAAGAATACGTCTTTATATACAGGCCTCACCAATTGAATTAGCTGAACACGAACCCCTTCATATCACCATATCAGTAGGTGTAAGCCAACTTCTAGTCCATCAGCACCAGAAATTAACCGGCCTTGGGGCACAGCTACTTCATGAGGCCGACAATGCCTTATACGAAGCCAAGGAAAATGGTCGCAACCGCGCTGTTTTGGCATCGCCAAGACATTAGGCCACAAAACCCAAAATAATCATTTTATTCCCCAAATATTAGAAAAATACAAAATTAGCACTTGCTTATTTAGAAAATAATTATATACTTCACATCCAACAGCTTAACGAAACACCAAGCTAAAAACTTTTAAATCAATTTTTGGAGAATATCATGAAAAAAATTATTGCTATCGCAGCTATCATTGCTTCAGCTCAGGCTTCTGCTTTCTGGAACAACGACAACGGTTACACCAATGCTGACAGCCGTTTCGACGGTAACGGTTACGGTTATGGCGACGGATATGGTCGTGGTGACGGTTCTGGTTCTGCTGACATGGACAGCGAGTTCAGCATGACTTTCAAAGGTCGTGGTCGTGGTGATGCAAAAACCAACTGGGACGGAGCCGCTAACGGTTACCAGAACATGAACAGCAACTTCGACGGTCGTGGTTACGGTTACAACCAGCCTTACTATGGTTATGGTTACGCGCCTGTTGCTCCAGTTGCTGCTCCTGCTGCTCCTGAAGCCAAGTAATCTGAGTTTTAACTCTAAGCTTCAAAAAGAACCCGCTGTTTCAGCGGGTTTATTTTGCCTGAAGAAAAAGCATCAAAACTGATTCTTTATAGGAAAACATACCTTGGGATCTTTTCTTGAACCTTTTTTAAATTCTTCGATGTCGCCTCTTTCATATAAAATTCTTTTTAAACTCAGGTTATTGACGGCGAAAACATAAATAATTTCGTAGTTTTTATCGAGGACTTCTGTTTCTGTAAAAACCCAGGTTTTTTCTCTATTCTGTTTTGCTGCATCAAAGCCTGCTAAAACCGGGTGATCAATATTATTGTATCGCTGATACTTAAGGTCCGTACCAAAACCGTGTACTAAAAGGTAATAACCGTCTTTTTGAATCGAAATGTTTTCATTCTCACAATGAAGCATGACAACGTCGTTATTTTCAGCATGAACGGATTTTACAGAAAATAAATAAATCAAAAACAGGGCAGAGGTTAAATATTTCATGGAATTATCCTTGAATAGAAGATATAAAATTTTACCGGAGCTTGGTTTTTAAATGGGTAATTTCAAAGAAAACTTTATAGCGTTGTATGTAAACAAAAAGGTATCAACAGCAATGTTTATTATCGCTGACCCAAGGAATTTCTGGATGACTTGATTCTTGAATAGAGCCAAGACCCAGCAGTTAATAGCATGTAAATCACTCCAATAAAAAACATTTGTTGGGGTTGATTATTAAATTCATAATAAAAAATTAAAATTGTTCCCACCATAAGCCCAATGATAGAAATAACAGTAATAATGCGTGAGGAATTGGTTAAATGTTTAATTTTATAATTAGCATAAGCCATTAATAGCGATATTAATAAGAAAGTGACACTTCCAAATTCCAGGATTAGCTGAAGGCTGCCAGCAAGCACAAGAAATAATGCCAGCACTGACATGCATACAATAGAATAGACGGGTATGTGGTTGATGTGTTTTGCAAGTATACCGGGGAAATAACCATCTCGAGCAATTACCGACATTTGCCTTGATGCCCCGAATACAGTACCGCTAATCGCGCTACTTGTTGCAAGTAACGCACCTACAATTATCAGCTCAGTACCCCAGTGGCCTAATACATGTTCTGCACCTGAGGCCAATGCATATTCTTTGTTTTTGATTATCTCTTCAAAAGGGATTGCAAGTATGGCGCCGAGCGAAATAACAACATAAATTAAAGCTGCAAGAAAAATAGCTGAATAAATAGCTTTGGGGATATTTATTTCTGGCTTTTCCATTTCATTGACGGCGTTAATTACAAGCTGAAATCCTTCATAGGCCACAAATGTAATTGAAGCAACTATCAAGATAGATAATGTGCTTGTCTCATTGTTATCTTGTAATAATACAGGCAATGTTGTTTGACTGTTGTTGATAAGAACAAATGAAATGACGACGAGTATCACCAGTTTCGTATAAACCATAATATCTTCGATTTTACCCATACCTTTAACACTCCAGATATTGATTAGGGTAAAGATGAGTATTACGGCGCCAGCGACAAGTTTGCGCACCCATTCACTATCAGCAAAAGCAAAGCCGCTGATAGCATAAGATGAGAAGGTATAGGCGTATAGAGCCAGCGTACTTATGTATCCAAATATGACGCACCAGCCAATTAGAGAAGCGGCAAAAGGTGATGTGGGAAATGTTCTTTTATAGAATGAGTACGTAGCACCTTCGTCTTTATAATACACACCTAATTTAATATATGAATAGGCGGCAAGTGATGCAATCACAACCCCGAGAATTATCGCCAAGGGTGTAAAGGCGCCAATCATGGAAACAGAAATGCCCAGAATGGTGAAGATCCCACCTCCAACCATTCCCCCAAGTGCAATAGCAATAAGTTCTGGAACACCAAGTGCTTTGTTCCGTTTTCTATGGATAGAGTTGTTATGATTATTTGTGAATCGCACTTATGCCTCTTGGCAACTAACGGTTGAGCTAAGACGTGCGCTTTAGCGCGTCCCTGTTCTTGAGCAATTTGTTAGGCAACAATTCCACTAATTAAGAACCTGTGGGTTGAGTTGCCAAAGAGAATAATTTAGCACAGATGCGAAACTGACCCACAGCAGGTAGGGGATAAGTAGCGCACCAGCTAGCGGGCGCACACGCCAGAAAGAAACAAGAGTGGCCGCAATAAGGATCCACAGCACAGCGATGTCGGCGAGCGCCAAAACACCGAGGTTCCAAGTAAAAAAGAGCCAACTCCAGAGTGCATTGAACGCAAGCTGCAGTAGGAATAATGTGAGCGCTTGTCGATGGGGACCGAATCCACTGGAACGCCATACCAACCATGCGGCGATGCCCATCAAAATATATAGAACTGTCCATACCGGACCAAAAACCCCAGGTGGCGGTGCCCAACTAGGCTGGACCAATTGGCTGTAGAAAGACTTGGCCTGTATTGAAGCCACCGCTCCAACGACAGAAGCTGCAAAGCTCACCACAAGCCAACCGGCCAGCCCCAGGATCTGCTTCTGCTTTGAGAATGACGTCATCCGAATCTCCATTTTTTGCCTAACTATCACAGTCTTTGAATTTCGCAGCTATAAGGACGAATGCTGGAGTGATCTAGAATGAACCTTAAGATAATTGCAGAAAATAGCTATAGTTAAAACCCTAAAACCACTTAAAAACGTAAGAGCAGGTATATCACCTACCTAGGTACCCCCGGTGCTCCTTGTACCTGCCCCTTCCAGTTGGCAAGTTGTGTATGAAGCGGAAGCGGCATGCTTCTAATGAAGTCTTTAGCATTAGAGACAGATTCACTAATCAATAAGCAAAGAGAGCGGAATTGCTTGTACTTTATCTATTTAGCTAGAAATAAAAAAACCTCAGAGTGGTTAGTATTTACTATCACACTGAGGTTTATTTTATATGGTGCCCAGAGACAGAATCGAACTGCCGACACGAGGATTTTCAGTCCTCTGCTCTACCGACTGAGCTATCTGGGCTTGATTAAGCTGTTTCAGGCAAGAAGCCATGAAAAGAGCCGCGTATTTAATCTTTTATTAACGAAATAGTCAAGATTAACTTGCCTTTACCGGTCAAAATTAACTGGCTGGCGGAACATAATCAGGGGGTGGCGCGGAGCCCTCGCCGAAGAAAAACTTTTCCATTTCATCTTCAAGAAATTTCCGGCTTTTAGGGTCAACCGGGCTTATACGGTTCTCGTTAATCAACATGGTCTGGAATTTCAACCATTCCTGCCAGGCCTGCTTGGAGACATTATCGTAAATTTTTTGGCCCAGTTCTCCAGGATAGGGCTTTCTTTCAAGCCCTTCGGATTCCTGTTTGAGTTTTACGCAGTTAACTGTTCGTGTCACCCTTGTTCTCCTTAAGATAAGCTTTCAGTTCATCGACCAGCAGCGATACCGGCGCTGCCAGGCCAAGTTCAGATGGATTGTACAAATCATACCACTTAGTCTGCCTGTCATTCACCCAATCAGCTCCATGGGATCTTGCCCGGCAAACCACCGGATGAATTTCAAGATGAAAGTGACTGAAGCTATGACGCCTGACTGGTAGCTGATCAAGTATTTCGAGATCAAGCGCCTGCTCAAGGTCAGACTGGCCAGAAGATTTAGCCAGTGTTTTTTCCGGTAACCCCCAAAGACCACCCCAAATACCGACAGGTGGTCTTTGCTCCAGCAGCAAAGCCCCCTCATCATTCATTACAGCCAGCATTTGCGTCGATCGCACCGGTAGAGGTTTTTTGGGCTTTTTACCGGGATAAAGGTGCTGAGCCTGTTTTTGATTTGCCTGACAGTCGAGCTTAACCGGACAAGATTCGCATACCGGCTTCGATCGGCGACATACCATCGAACCCAGGTCCATCATCGACTGATTGTACAAAGCCGTTTGTTTGCCCGGTGTCAGCGATTCAGCAAGTTCCCAAAGTTTTTTCTGCACGCTGGAACTTCCTGGCCATCCATCCACAGCAAAACACCTGGCCAGTACTCTTTTGACATTACCATCCAGAATCACTGCAAACTGATTTTGAGACAATGAAGCAATCGCTCCTGCAGTTGAACGTCCAATACCGGGCAACTGTTCCAGCAGCGCAGTATCCGCCGGAAAAATACCCTGGTAATCATTGATAATTATTTGTGCGGATTTATGCAGGTTCCTGGCCCTGGCATAATAACCAAGCCCAGACCAGAGATGCAGAACCTCGTCCAGATCTGCGGCCGCTAGCGACCAGGTATCCGGAAATTTCTGCAGAAACCGCTCAAAATACGGAATGACTGTTTCAACCTGTGTCTGTTGCAACATGATCTCAGACACCCACACGCGATAAGGTGTAATTTCTCGCTGCCAGGGTAACTGCTTACGTCCATGTATTTTGCCCCAGGCAAGAACCTTCTCTGAAAATGATGACTGTTTCATTAATTTTTTCCAGAATCCTCAGCATTCCTGATTACAGCATAACTTCAAAAGCATGTAGAATATCACCATGAAAATTCAATTAAACGGACAAAGCAAAGATGTTGCTAATGATACAACCGTTGCCCTTTTGCTTGAATCACTGGAACTGACCGACAAACGCGTGGCCGTGGAAATCAATGAAGAACTGGTCACCCGTTCAGCTTTTGAATCCCACAAGCTGCAAGCTGATGACCAGGTTGAAATTGTCCAGGCAATTGGGGGTGGGTGAGCCTGTCCCTCATGCCAGTGGCATGAGGAAACCGGCGAACGCTCGGCAGGGATGCCGAGCTGGAGAGATTCTTCATGGATGAAATATTAGCTCGAATTTTGGCCGTGGCAGATTTTTGCTCCTGCAAAACCTGCATTTCCACCATCCATGGTGGTCAGATGCCGAGTTGGATGAACGCTCGGCAGGGATGCCGAGCTGGAGAGTTGCTTCAGGGATGAATATAGATTCCTCCTGCCTGGGCGTATCTTAGATCTCTCCCCTCGGTCGAGATGACATATGGGATTGAGCAAGTTCACGTATGAAAAAGATTCGAATTGACAACATTTAAAGCACATTAACCAGAATTAAACACCATGACAGACACACTTAAAATCGCAGGAAAAGAATATCACTCACGGTTGCTGGTAGGTACCGGCAAATACAAGGACATGGATGAAACCCGAGATGCCATTGAAAGCAGTGGCGCCGAAATAATTACCATCGCAGTACGCCGTACCAATATGGGACAGGATGCCAATGAGCCAAATATTCTTGAGATATTGCCACCTGATCGATATACCATTCTTCCCAATACCGCCGGCTGTTACGATGTCAAAACCGCGGTTCGAACCCTGAAGCTCGCCCGTGAACTTCTCGATGGCCATAACCTTTGCAAACTGGAAGTGCTTGGTGATGAAAAAACCCTGTTCCCCGATGTTATGCAAACCCTTAAGGCCGCTGAGGAACTGATCAAGGATGGCTTTGAGGTTATGGTCTATACCAACGACGATCCCATCATTGCCCGTGAATTTGAGCAAATGGGCTGCGTCGCTGTCATGCCCCTGGCAGCACCTATCGGTTCCGGGTTAGGTATTCGCAACAAGCACAACATCATGACCATTGTTGAAAATGCCAATGTTCCAATCCTGGTTGATGCCGGGGTTGGTACAGCTTCCGATGCTGCCCAGGCCATGGAACTGGGTTGTGATGGAGTACTGATGAACACGGCTATCGCTGCAGCCCAGAAACCTGTATTGATGGCATCAGCAATGAAACAAGCCATACAGGCTGGTCGTGAGGCTTTTCTTGCCGGCCGTATGCCCGCCAAGCGATATGCCTCTGCCTCTTCGCCAGTTGATGGCCTGTTTTTCTCTTAAAGTCTCAGCCATAACATGGCCGAAGAACAAAACTCGCGACTACGCAAGATTAAAAGCTTTGTTCTCAGACAAGGCAGATTAACACCGGGCCAGCAAAAAGCCTTTAACACAATCTGGCCAGAATTCGGTATTGAATACCAGCCCGGCTTTCTTGACTTTAAGACCCTGTTTGGCAACGAAAATCCGGTGATACTGGAAATAGGCTTTGGCAATGGCGACTCTTTAGCTGAAATGGCCCAGCAAAACCCAGACACCAATTACCTGGGTATTGAAGTACATCGTCCTGGTGTCGGCCATTTATTAATACAAATAGAAAAACTGCAACTGGCCAATATAAGAATCATCAGCCACGATGCCATTGATGTACTCAATCATTGTATTGCACCAGAGTCTCTTTCCGGCGTACAACTGTTTTTCCCTGACCCCTGGCATAAAAAACGTCACCATAAACGCCGTATAGTTCAGCCTGACTTTCTCGACCTGTTAGCTCGCAGCATCAAAAAAGATGGTTTTTTTCATGCTGCCACTGACTGGGAAAATTATGCCGAGCATATTTTAGAGATAGTAAATCGACACCCTGGTTTTGTTATTGAAGCTCCCGATGGCTTCATCGAAAGGCCGGACTCTCGTCCGATTACCAAGTTCGAGCAGCGTGGTCAAAAACTTGGTCATGGTGTCTGGGATATCATGGCAAGCCGATGCTGACTATTCATAATCTCAGCTCTGACCTGTTACCGAATATCGATTCACTGGAAGTGCTACCTGGCCAATGCCTTGCCATTCATGGCGAATCAGGTAGTGGCAAGACTTTGCTGCTGCGCGCTATAGCAGACCTCGACCCAAATCACGCTAATATTGAGCTTAACCATCAGAGCCGCGATGCCATGTCCGCCGATGAATGGCGCAACAAGGTCATTTACCTTCCTGCAGAGAGCTTCTGGTGGTCAGACCAGGTACTGGCGCATTTCAACCAGCGCTTGCAGCCCGAAACACTTGGCTTAAGCAGTGAAATCAGTAACTGGCAAGTCAGCCGCTTATCGACAGGTGAAAAACAGCGCCTGGCGCTGCTGCGCGCCCTCGACCGTGAACCGTCTGTTCTGTTAATGGATGAAACCACCGCTAACCTGGACCAGGAAAATACGCTCAGGGTGGAAAAACTGATCGCCAAGAAATGCGCTGAAGGGCTCGGGGTAATCTGGGTATCGCATGATCCTCAGCAGCGCCAGCGTATCGCTGATAAAAGCTACCGTATAGACCCTACCGGTCTCAGGGAAGACTGATCATGGACCTGGTGTCACTCAGCATTTTTGATTTATCGTTAGCCGCTTTTCTGGTTATTTTACTGGGGCTGCTATCCTGGCATCTGCAGCTGGGCATTACCCAATCACTTTATATTGCTGCCGCCAGAAGTGCTATTCAGTTAACCCTGCTCGGTCTGGTGCTGAAACAGCTTTTCAACCAGGTTTCTATTCCGCTGGTCACACTGATTTCGTTCATCATGCTGATCGTAGCCGGCTACGAGGTTATGGCACGACAGCAGCGCCGCTTCAGGGGCTGGTGGTCATTGGGAATTGGTACATCCTCAATGTTCCTTTCCTCTTTCAGCATAACCGTACTCGCCATGTTCGCTATCATACAGGTGGACCCCTGGTACACGCCACAGTACCTGATTCCACTTCTGGGCATGTTGCTTGGCAACACCATGAGCGGTATTGCCATTGCCCTGAATAACCTGACCAGCATGGCCTATGATCAAAAAGGGGTTATTGAAGCCCGTCTGATGCTGGGTGATTCCTGGCAAACCGCCATCAATCATCTTCGTCGCAATGCTTTAAAATCGGGTCTTATTCCCATCATCAATGCGATGACAACAGCAGGTATTGTCAGCCTGCCAGGTATGATGACTGGCCAGATACTGGCTGGCAGCCCCCCAATGGAAGCAGCAAAATACCAGCTAATGATTCTTTTTCTGATTGCAGCCGGAACCGGTTTGGGCAGTGTAACGGCAGTCTGGTTTGGCTCCAGGCGGCTGTTTGATGATAGACAACGGCTACGCTTGGATCGTTTAAAATCTACCGAATAAAACTGCCTGCCCTGAAATTAATCAGGCCAAAATGCTATGTTAAAAGCAACTTCAGCTTAACTGTCTGGTTTCTTTACCGTCGAGACTCGAACAAGCTTGATTATCAGCAGAATCCAGGGGATGCCATGCAGAAAAAGATCAAAAATATCAATCGGCCTGGACAAAGTGCCATTAGCCAGCATTTTTAGTTTTTCCCAGATATGAGGCTCCGGTACGAAAGGGGCCAGCCCCAATAGCAGCGCAGCGATAACCAGGAAACGTAAATCTATTCGGTCAATAAATGCCATGTTAATAAAGTCATCCGTTTAATTTATATGTATTGTATCGATTTTATCAGATAATGTTCACCAGCCATGATCAATCTGCCTCGACAAACGCTTTAAACCTGTGTCTGGAATTATCCTAATCATATTTCTGGTAGCTGTTGCCTGGTTCTGGCTGGACAGCTCAAGAGCAAGAGAGTTTGCAGTAGAAATCTGCAGACAGGCCAGTGAAAAATATGGCGTGCAGTTTCTTGATGAGTCTGTTGTGTTATCCAGGATGGGTATTCGCTGGCCTAGCCAGGGGCTACGTTTTCGTCGCGTCTATAAGTTTGATTTCAGTCGTAATGGTGATGAGCGCCTTTCCGGAGAAATTGCCCTGATCGGCATTGAACTTGAATTTCTGGATTTTGATTTTTCCATTATTGATGTCAACACCCCAGGAAAAGCCGAAACTGGCAACGTCATTCCAATTCGAAAAAACAACAACCAGGATGGTTCAAGCCATTGACCAATTAAAGTGACTACTTGACGATTTTCAGGGAAGGCCTGCCCTTTGAGCCTGGTGAAGGGGTTTCCGGCGGATCGGTATCATCCGGATCGGAATCAGCAGCTTCATCCGCTTCATCCGGAAACAACATACCTCTGCCATTTTCCCTGGCATAGA
>JARRJW010000004.1:2792-19169 GCA_037388785.1 Gammaproteobacteria bacterium | reverse complement strand
CCGTCATTATGCAGAACAGGCCTGTGTCATCATTTCCAGTCACCGTATCGACGAGATCAGCCGCTTCTGCATGCGCCTGCTGATTCTTCATCAGGGAAAGCTGGTCGATGACAGCCGCATTGAAGATGACGAGCAAAGAAATAACTTAACGGCAAAATTCCATCAACTCACTGCCCAGACCAATTCATGACCATTACCCTGATAAAAAATGAGTTGCGCCGTTTGTTTGTCACACCGCTGGCCTGGGTGCTGCTTGCTGTCTGCCAACTGATACTGGCCTGGGCCTTTTTCTCCGAGCTGGAAATCTACCAGACCATCCAGGCCCGACTGATAGCAACCGAGAGTCCGCTGGGCGTGTCCTCCCTTGTGGTTATCCCGGCGATGTTGAGTGCTCTGAAGGTCATTATGCTGATAGCTCCACTGCTAACCATGCGCAGCTTTGCTGCAGAAAAACAGCAGCAGAGAATGGATATACTGCTGGCATCACCCTTGTCTGCCATACAGCTTACACTGGGGAAATTTTTTCCTGTCTTCCTGCTGCTACTGCTCTATTGGCTGTTGTTTCTGATACAGGTTGGGTTGCTGTTCTTCAGCACAGAACCTGATCTTTTTCGAATACTTGGCCTGTGGCTTTTTGGGATACTGGTAATTGCACTTTATACAGCAATAGGCAACTGGATTTCATCCATCACCCGCCACCCGGTGGTAGCCGCAATAACCACTTACGGCATACTGCTGTTACTCAGTTTTGCCTCGCAAACGGATGAAGCCGGCGTCATTTACTGGTTTTCAATTCCCGCTCATCTGGAATTGGCTTCAGTGGGACTGATTAACAGCAGTGACCTGATTTACTTTTTGATGGCCATACTGTTTTTTCTTTCGCTTAACTGGCTGTCGCTATTTAGACTCAGGTATAGCGGGGAACGCTGGTCTGCACGTCTGACAGTAATTTTACTGGCATTGAGCCTGCTACTGTCGATGCCATTACTGAAACAGTTTCATCTCGGCTGGGATATCTCACGTAATCAGCACAATACCTTGCCCGCCGCAACCCAGTCAATGTTGGCCAGTTTCAAGCAACCTATCAGCTTTACCGTTTATCTTTCCAATAACCTGCTCTTGAAAAAACAGATTTCAACAATCCTGAACCGCTACAAGCGCTTTAAACCGGACACCGTAATCCGCTTTATTGATCCGCAAAAAAACCCTGAAGCGATGCGTAGTTTGGGCGTCACCAAAAATGGTGAAATACTGGTCCGTTATAACAACAGGCAGCAGCTGGTGAAAAGACTGTCTGAGCAGGAAATCACTCGCACATTGCTGCATCTTACCCAACGTGACCAGCAGTGGATTTTAAACCTGCAGGGACATGATGAACTCAGCCTGTTTGATGAGGGGCTTTACGGCGCATCACAGCTGACCAAAAACCTTAGGGCACGTGGTTATCTGTTACGCGACTTTAACCTGATGCAGCATGGCCAGATTCCAAAAAACACGGCCCTGTTGATTATCGCCTCTCCCATCGCATCAATGACAGCTTCAGAGCTGGTTTCAATACAAAGTTACCTTGAGGCCGGCGGCAACCTGCTTTGGCTTAATGACCCGGACCGCTTTAATATCAGTAAAGTGCTGGCGACAATACCCGACATCGAGGTTTTACCCGGCGTCATCGTCGATGCCAATGCTGCCAAGGTAAAATTACCTTCACCCGACAATGCAATTGTCAGTCAATATGCTCAACATGCACTGACTGGCAATATCAATCAATTTACCCTTTTCCCCCAGGCAACCGCTTTTAAGATCAAAGATCTGAAGAACTGGCAACATGACCTGGTATTGAAAACTGGTGAACTCAGCTGGAATGAAACAGGCCAGATAGAAGGCAACATCGACCGTGATCCTATTTTATTTGAACAGCAAGGCCCCCTGCCGATAGCTTATTTATTCAGCCGGAAAGAAAACGACCAGAATCAAAAAATTGCTGTTTTTGGTGACAGTGACTTTCTCAGAAACCAGCATTTAGGCCAGGGTGATAACCTGCAAATGGCTCTCAACCTTTTCTTCTGGTTTAGTGAGCAACAAACAACCTCAACGAACACTAATAAGCCCCTGGATCAGTCGATCAGTCTGAACAATAGTTTCGGCGCTGCATACGGCATTATCTTCATGTTTGCCATTCCACTGCTACTGGTTGTCCTGGGCTTTGTCATACCTCATCTGAGAAAACGCCGCTCATGACATCTATTCAAAAGCTCAACAGCGTTTTGATTGGGCTGGTTGGCCTGCTTGTTATCGCCAACCTCATGTTGGATTCCCCCGAAAAAAATGTACTGACCAGTATTTCTGCAGGCGATATTCAAACAATAGAAATTCACTCAGGTGATAAACTGATAAACTTTATAAAGTTAAATCAGCAATGGGTTTTCGGCAATGACAGCAGTGGTGCCATTGACCAGAATAAAATTCAAACCATGCTGAAACTGTTAAACACTGAAAGTTTTCGCCAATTTGAAAAAAATGCCGATAATCTCAAAGCTTTTGAACTGATAAACTCAAAAAACCATATCCGCTTTAATAAAACACTGGTTACCTTTGGTACTATCGACCCGGTTGAGCAGCATCGTTACGTTCTTACACAGGACAATATTCACCTGATAACCGACTACTACTACCAGTTCCTGCTGGCGGATAAAAACTTTTTTACTGCTGAAAGCCAATAAAAATGCCTGAATTACCCGAAGTAGAAACAACCCGTCGCGGCATTGAGCCTCATATCCTCGGCAAAACCATCACGGACACCATCATACGCGCACCAAAACTTCGCTGGCCGATTCCGGGAAATTTAGCTGCCAAATTAAAAAAACAAAAAATTACCGCTGTTCAACGTCGTGGCAAATACCTGTTGATATCAGTCAAGCCCGGCACATTGATTATTCACCTTGGCATGTCCGGCAGTTTGCGGGTTTTACCCAGCAAAACACCTGCAGGAGGCCATGATCACTTTGACCTTGTCTTCGGCAAACAATGTCTACGGCTGAGAGACCCGCGTAAATTTGGTGCGGTGCTTTGGCAACCGGGCACGGCTGAGGATCATAAATTATTGTCAAGCCTGGGGCCTGAGCCGTTGAGTGAAGCCTTTGATACAGACTACCTGTTTGGCATGAGCCGCAAACGCCAGGTATCAATCAAAAACCTGATAATGAATGCTCATGTAGTGGTTGGTGTTGGTAACATTTATGCCAGTGAATCGCTGTTTCGGGCCGGTATCCGACCCACCAGCCGCGCCGGAAAAATTTCACGGGCGCGATATGCGCGTTTGGTTGACAGCATTAAACAGGTTCTAACAGAGGCGATAAGCCAGGGCGGCACCACGCTTCAGGATTTTTCCAATGAGGACGGTAAGCCCGGCTACTTTGCTCAGAAACTGAATGTCTATGGCCGGGAAGGCGAAGCCTGTTACGGTTGTGATGCACCTATTCAACAAATAAAAATAGGACAACGCTCAAGCTATTATTGTCCAAGATGCCAGAAAACATAAGAAACCTTTAACGGGGAAGGTCAAGCAAAACTGCGTATTCCCTGACAACTTTTTCCCCGGAGCCGCTTACCTCAAGCAGGAAATTAAGATAAGGCTCGGTAATGCCTCTTCGGCTTGAAACGCGAATTACTGTCTGGCCGTTTTCTTTTGCAACTGTTTCAAAGTTCAAATTTGACAGAATAAAGGGCCGATCAATATTGGCTCTTGCAAAAGCCTCAACCGAAGCGATGCCCACCTTGAGACTGTCAAGCTCTTCCCTGGCAACAGCATGTAACTGGATTTCTGCTTCAAAAGGCTGGTTCAAGCCCGACAAGGTTGTCATTTTTCCAAGACTGACTGCATGTGCAGTGCCGGTTGCCAAAAACAAACCCAGTATAAAAAGTTTCAAAACGTAATTTTGCATCATATCTCCCTGTCGATTTTGACGAGCCTCACAAGAGAAAGCTTTAAAAAGCAGGCGCTTATTTATTGAATTATAGACGCTTTGATTTATCTGCTGGAGATGCGCCGTTGAAAAAAACTGCTATTTACAATAAAGCAACCGCACATCCAGCTCAAGCGATACTGACTGCCAACGAGCATCTCGAATCCTTCGAGAAAATTTCTACCATGGTTGCAGATGGCAAGTCGAATGAATTATCAGATAACAGGATGCACTTTGACATACCAACTAATCCTTTTTTCAAGAAGGTTAGAGCCTTCCCTGCAAGGGTGGCAAGATATTGCCAAAGATGCCATCAGTTGCATAAAAAATGCCTGCCCTCTACTTGAGAACCCAATAAAAAATCCACTATCTAACTGAATTATAAAGATAAAAAAATTACCCATCCCATGGCGCCTTATATCATTAAATGATTGGCACCAAACCTGCTTTCTTAATTTTCATTTGAATACCTGGAGTCTATCGTGAGCAGAAAAGCCATGCTAATCAGCTTGAGCCTGGTGGTGTTTTTTTCAGCCATAATTTTATTACTGAGTTTGGATAATATCTGGCTGATCAGTATTGCCGGTTTGTTTTTTGTTGCCGGAGGCACAGTTCTGACAACATTAATCAGTGAATCCAGTGACCTGCTTTTTTTGCTGTCACAGGAAATCAGGCAGCTTTTCCACCCTAAAACCACCAGTTTGCAAACTGATCTGAAACAGTTTGAGCGTATTGCAGAATCCTACCGCGTCGGACAAATTCGCCATGCCGAATCATTAGTATCTTCGATTATAGACACCCAATTTCGAAAAGGTGTTCGCATGGTCATTGACGGTTTTGCGTTTGATCAAGTCGAACATCAAATGTACTGGTCCATTAATTCAACAAAAGAAGAAAAGGCCAGGCGTCTGCAACTATTGCAAGTAATGATTGGTTTAGCACCCGCGTTTGGCATGTTAGGCACTTTGCTGGGCCTTGTTCAACTGCTATTCAATTTAAGCGCAAACGGTGTGGAACAGGCCGGGGCTTCAATGGGTTTTGCCATGATCACAACATTCTATGGCCTTTTAATTACCAATGTGTTGTTAAAACCCGTGACACTTAAATTGGAAAAAAATTATCAACTTGAAATACGCCAGGCCACGCTCAAGTTTGAACTGGTTAAGTTACTTTATCAGCGTGAGAGCATGCTCAGAATTCAGTCAATTATTAAACGTGAACTGTCTTATTCCATAGATATGTCTACTAACAGTACTCAGAGCACTTCAAGCTTGCTAGCTCTCACACAAACCAGATAACAGAAGCAAAATCAAGCGCCGAAAAATGCAGATAGATGGAATCCAAACCGCTGTAAGTACCAGTCCCGCATATCATCTGGATCGGGCATTACCGAGAACAGTTTTTAAGGATAACTGGCTGATAAGCTTTTTAGATATTCTATTATTGTTTATCACGATGCTGTCTGTACTGATCGTCTTAAAACCTGCCGAGGAAGAAAAACACCCTGAATCGTTTCAAAGCCCTATTCATCTAATTTCGAGCCAAAATGATAAACCCTTGATCAATTTTACCGCAATCAAAGCACTAGAGCCTCAAGGAGAAACAGTCAATCCGGCATCAACCAATGAAATAACGCACTATATAAAAGCCCTTGCTGATTTGGCAAAAACAGAAACACCGGTTAAACCTGATAAATCCGTCGAATTGCTGCCAACGTTTAAAACCGAGCAGCCAGCCAAAATCCAAAAAGCATCTTTGACAATTGAGACCCGCGAACCTGTTGAGAAGAACATTATTCACAAAAAAATTGAGTTAACAGAAACAGCAAAAAAATTCGAAGCTGAGAAACCGATTAAAGAGAACAATATTGAAGAGATCAATAAAGAGTTTAACCAGGCCTTTAAACTGGAAACACTCAAGTCAATGGAAAACCTGGATGTAGCCCGGGTAAATGAAGGCCTCATTTTAACTTTAAAGGACAAAGTCCTGTTTACCACAGGCAGTTCCCAGCTAATGGATACCGGTAAAAAAATCATTGAAAACCTTTCTAAAATAACGATCAGCTTTAAAGGTAAGATTTCAGTCGAGGGGCATACTGATAATATTCCAATATCGACAACAAAATTTCCCTCTAACTGGGAATTGTCATCCGCCCGGGCATCAATGGTTGCAAGAGAACTTATAGAATTAGGCATACCATCTGAAAGAATTCGTGCAATTGGATATGCGGATACCAAGCCAGTAGATAACAATCATTCAGCCGAAGGTCGCAGTAACAATCGACGCGTTTCAATATTATTACATTTTGACAAAACACCTAATCTGCAGAATGTCACTACGCTATAGGTCTTATTCAGGCAATATTTTCAGCCGAATTTGTTTCAATCATTGATACTCGGCCGATGTAATAAACTGACCAAAAGACTCGCACCAAACAATAATGCTAGTGTATTTAGAAGGATCAATTCCTAATGGGATTTCCACGGAAAAATTCTCAAAAGTTTTAACATCCCCTATGCGAACCATAGTGTCTTTTAATCGATTGAAATCAACTTCGGTCTCAACAAATTCAGGAGATAAATAGAGTTTGTAATCCGGACCTGGTGCCAGCTTTCCCATAAAGTTAATGGAGTCAGGTCCTATCGAAACCGTGCCCTCCCCCCAATGTAGAATATCACTATCTTTGAGGTCTTTTCGGAATTGCGCGATGTACTTAGCATGCGAAGACAACAGCTTGATCTCTTCTTCGCTGGGAGCAGGAGGTGCAATCAGAATAGGGAGTAAATAGATGCCTGCCCCGAACCCTAATACACCTACAACACAATGAGTAACAATAAGTAATACCAGGATGCGTATCTTCATAATAAACCTGAAATCATTTGTTGCCTGCCAACCATCAATATACCCATGATGCGCTCAGCTAATACAGGCTGTCTTTTGTTGAATATCACTGGCCGCACAAACGTAATCAAACCTGTTTTAAATTTGATAATATTCGAGTTGTAATTACTGCCAGTGGACAAATTAGAGTTCTCGTTCACTGGGCTAGATTCAGATCAATATAGATCAAAAACCATGACCCCCTCCCAAAACCCGGCGCGATTAAAATCAGCCTCCTGAAGATAAAACAGAAAAAACTGAACGCTCAGCAGACGAACTTGGTATATCTACAAAACAGACGTAAGGGTTTATTGATTTTTGAAGATACATCTGCTCATTTAGTGGCAAAACCTGCCACCAAAAGATTAAGGTAAAAAACTTCAATTGGCCTTAAATATTTCATGACAAGCTAAACATTGCTTCATTAAATCCCCAGTAAATGAGGTCAACCAATCCATATCATCAGTCTCAGCTCTTATGGCTAACTCTTCAAACATCATATGTGTTTTACCACCAATGTCTTTAAATGCAGGTGATGTTTTCTTTTTTATAGATTCAGGTGTTTCTCTGGCCATTCTGTTACCCGAGTAACGAGCTGATTTGATAATTAGTTCTCGATCTTCTTCAGCAATGCCTGCAATAACTCCTTGAATACTGGCGAGCATTTGTCGCATTTCACCAAGAAATTCAGCTTTTTCAGAGGGAGTCAGCTTCAAGCTAGTTCTTGAATCAGCGTGATTTTCTGGTTCAGCTGCAATACAAATGGAGCAACTCAAACCAATAACCAATGCCATAAATAAATAACTTCGCATTCTAGACCTTTGTGTTTAGTGTATTTTGTAGGCTGAATGACAAGCCACACAATGTTGCATGACTTTAGATAAGGCTAAAAAAGCCTTATTTAAATCGCCTTCCAACTCAGCATCTTTTGCTGCCAATGAAAATACACTCGCAGCTCGGTGCATATTAGTTCCAATATTGCGCATTTCCTTCGGCATGAATTGCCCCATATGAGAAGCACCATGGGAGTCCAGTGAAGACATTCCAAGCCTTTTTTCAGCAATTTCTGCAGCTTTTTCATATTGCCCATCAGCTAAATTGCGAGTGATCTGTTCAAGAGCCAGCAAATGGTCACGCATGTTACTAAGCATATGTTCTTTCATCCTGTCAGGCAGTTTCACTATTTGTCTAGCATCTTCAGCTGAAGCAGAATTTATTAAACAGAGCAAAAATAAAAATGCAAGTATTCGTTTACGCATGATTGACTAGGGAATTCGGTATTGTTTAACAAAGTATCATCTGCCTTAAGTTTGTTTGTCCATCATTATTTAATTCAATTTCGGCTCAATGGGGCTGGTTTCACATCAGACTGGCTTGTATGTTGTTTTCACACTGCACAAGAAAATGATAAAGTCGGCCGAAATCTACTGATTCAGACAGTCACTGGCATTTATTTTGGCATGAGTGACCTGCCATGTCTGCTGATGAGCCGTCATTCATCTATGATTCATGGTGGAGTAATTTGATAAATGACAAGGCTTTTTCCAGAGGGATCATTTTGGAATTTTTCTCAATAGCTGATGTTAGTTCATCGGTTGAAACAATACGGGCGTTAACAGTTGAAAAACTGGACCAATATTGCGCTGACATTGATAAGGTATTGAATATAAATTCGGAAAACAGTGCAAATGTTTATTGTATTTGGGGTACCTTTACCGTAGAACGGCAAATTATTAATGGCGGAGTTAGGTTTACCCTACCAGGGTGCCCGAATGCACTAGCTTGGACAATTACTACAGGTTTTGCACCAGAACCTAATAAAATCGTTATTCACTGCACGATAAATAGAACTGAGCATGATGCGGATTTTATTGAATCTATAGAGTCTTTCATCAATTCATGGAAATTGGGTCTGGAGTCTAACCTGCCTGGTTCAAAGCAAAACTGACAGTGATTTTTTGAGGTCAATCAAGCAAGTTAATTGCAAAGCCGACTGTTATCGAATTATTTCTACATAGTTTACGAAGGCTTTGCAATTTCGAGACCGGAATAAGATGGTGGTATACAAAGCTCTGGCTCACTATAGAAATATCCCTGTGCTAAATCCACACCAATTTCTTTCAGCAACTTAACTGTAGCTTCATCTTCGACATATTCAGCCACTGTGATTAATCCTAGTTTTTTACCAACACTGTGAATAGCATCAACCATAATTGCTGAGGCTTTGTCGTTTATCATTTCTTTTACAAAAACTCCGTCAATTTTTATGTAGTCTAAAGGAAGGTTTTTTAAGTAGGAAAAAGAACTAAGCCCACTACCAAAATCATCCAGTGCAATATAACATCCCAGTTCCTGCATTGAACGCATAAAACCGCGAGCATTATCCAGATTGGCAATAGCTACAGTTTCTGTAATCTCCAAACATAAACGCCCAGGTAAAACCCCACTTTCTTTAACAATTTGCATAAGACTTTCCATTGCATTGATGGAACTTAATGTTTCTCCTGACAAATTGATTGCATAAACACCATCCTCCAAGGGATTGTCGTTAAGATAATTGCATGTTTTTGTCAGAACGATCTGATCTATTTTATGCATTAACCCGTATCGTTCAGCTGTAGGTATGAATGCCATCGGTGAAATTAGTTTGCGATCATCACTAACCATTCTAATCAACAATTCAACGTGTTTTCTACCTTGAGCTCTTGGGCTTATTGGGATAATTTCTTGCCCATATAAATAAAAATCATCTTCTTCAATGGCTTTATTTAATCTTGTTATCCAGTTCTTATCGACATTATCTTTTTGCATATCTTGATCTTTAGTCGATAGCAAATGAAATCTGTTCCGACCCTCATTTTTTGCAATATAACAAGCAGTATCAGCAGAGTGGTAGAGATAATCATAACTTGAGGATTCAGAGCTAGAAACAATGATTCCGATACTTGCTCCCAGTGAAAAAGTTTTATCCTCCCATAAAAACCTGTATGTACTGATGGATTTCAATAATTCCTCAGCATGCTTAATTGCATTCTTCTCATCAATGTTCGACATAAATATACTAAACTCATCACCACCCAACCTGGCAATAAGATCTCCCCTTCTAATTATATTTTTAAGTCGAATTGAAAGTTGTTTTAGCAGCTCATCACCGGCCTGGTGACCACATGAGTCATTAACAATTTTGAACCTGTCTAAATCCAGAATAAAGAACGCATGATAGGTATCACTTTCATAAATCGATAATGTTTGTTTGACTTTATGCTCAAACTCTCTTCGATTTAAAAGACCTGTAAGAGTATCTCTAGTAGCCTGGTACTCAATTTTCCGCAATAATTCAAAAGATTTTGTTACATCATGAAATGTAACAATTAAGCCCTGCAGGATATTTCCATCCAACAATATTGGCGAAAGTGAAAGTTTGATTTTTATATTTCTGCTTTCTTTTGATATCAAATCAATATTATTGGACGTAATTGTTTCAAAATTTCCATTTAAATATTCATTAATGATCTCAGATACAGGCCGGTCATATTCAATGTCTTGCGCAACAAATACCTCACTTATATGACGCCCTATTACTTCAGTTAACAAAACCCCAATGTAATTTTCAGCTTTGTCATTTAGATACTCTATTTTTCCAACTGAATTTGTTGTAATTACGGCATCACCGATACTTCTAAATGTGATCTGTGCCTTTTCCTTTTCATCATGTAACTTTTTCTCTGTTGACGTGACCTTGTCTATAAAAACTCTTGAAATTATTATTCCAATAATCACCCCAATAGTTCCAAGAATAATCATTAACAATAGACTGTTACGATATGTATCATGAGTAATGCTTACCGCATTTTTTGCATATTCATTTTGAAGAACGATTAATTTTTTTAGTTCATCCAAAACCCTGTCTTGCGCAGGCATTGCCTCTTCAATTAAGACACTCTTTGCCTCTTCAAGGTTATCTTCACCAAGTAATTTCACGATTGACCTTTGCAAAGGTATTGCTTCCCCTGTTAATTCTCCTTGTTTAGATAAAATTTCCTGTTCTTCCTGATTTAACCGTAATTCACTTAATTTAATTCTTGATTCTGCAAAAAGACCTCCATACTTATTGACAAGCAATGACAATTCATCTCTTTCAAACGGATCATCCATCATCACCATTCGATGCAAAAGAATGCTTCTTTCTCTAGCAGAGTGGAGCATTTCCGATGTCAGTTGTACCTTTGTTAGATTCTCTTGAGCTATCTTATCCAGGCGGCCATGAATGGTATGCATACCATAAATGCTAATAATTATTAGGAGTAGCATGATTAATAGTAAAAACGTAAACGCAATTACCAGCAGTGATTTCGTTTTAATATTGTTCATTTGTTCTACAGAAAAAAGTCGCCTATACCTATAGCGTTCATATTTCATTTTTCTTAAATATTTAATTTAACCGTAATGCAGGCTATTCCCATCGCACTGCTAACCGCTCTGTTCCGAAATAATTAACTCAATGTCCGATGCAGACAGCGCAGGAAGTTTAACGCCTGCCATCCGGAACTTAGGGGAATTTACTGAAAATCACGAGTGCCTGATAAATTATGCCTATCTCAGAAATTACCTCCTGTATTGTTAACAACAGATTTAAGCCGATTTCTGGCTTTTAATAACAGTTTAAGATTAACGCGAGCCTGTTTTTAATCATTAAGACGAAAGTCATGGCCGAATCGTTATTTTCCTTTAATATTCAATGGTATTAATTGTTTTCATTGCGAAAAAGTTTTGTCACATTAGTACCAATTTAAATAAATATTTTGTGGAGCACATTTTGAAAGCAAATGTTGGCGGTGTTGACCGCATTTTGAGAATTATCATTGGCTTGGCGCTGATCGCCTGGGCTTTAACGGGCGGGCCAGTATGGGCATGGGTCGGCGTCGTGCCCCTGGCAACTGGTATTGTGAAAATTTGCCCTGCTTATTCCATTCTGGGTTTCAATACCTGTAAAAAATAGAAGGCTTTTGAGTAACCCATAAAAGCCTGTTACATGGCAGGCTTTTATCTACTTACCTGGGCAGTACCAATACCGCGATTGTCACTTGCAGCGCTGACATTGCCAGTCTTCTTGTTCATGTAAACTGCCTGCATATTTCCATAGCTATTATCCACCTGTTTCAATTGATGCCCCATGGCTGTTAACTGTTTGATCTCTTCTGCGGTTAATGCACCTGGCTCATGTTCAACCCGGTCAGGCAGGTACTGATGATGAAAGCGAGGCAAATCCACCCATTTTTTTGCGTCAAGTGAATCTTCCATTGCCAATATAGCCAGGGTGACCATGGTAATGATGCGTGAGCCCCCGGGGGTTCCAAGAATGGCAATACCTTTATCGGATTCAACAAAGGTCGGACTCATACTGGAAAGCATCCGTTTGCCCGGCGCAATAGCATTGGCCTGGCTACCGACCAGCCCATAAACATTTGGCACGCCCGGACTTGCAGAAAAATCATCCATCTCATCATTAAGCAGCACCCCTGTGCCTTCAGGGACAAAACCTGAACCAAACGGGTAATTGATGCTCAAGGTTGCGGCTACCCGGTTACCTTCGTTATCCATGATTGAAAAATGTGTTGTGTCCTGGCCTTCTGCAGCAGAAACCATCCCTTTGCTGACCGATGCGCGGTTTAAATCAATATCCTCAGCCAGTCGTCTCGCATGGACTTTGCTGGTTAATTTTTCAAGGTTCAATGTGACAAAGTCAGTGTCTCCGAGATACTTTGCTCTTTGCTGATAAGCACGTCGCATCGCTTCAATCAGCAAATGTTTTTGTTTCAACTTACCCAGATTTTCATAGTCATAGGCAGAAAGAATATTAAAAATCTGCGCCATGACGATGCCGCCCGAAGATGGCAACGCCGCCGAGATGATTTTTTTATCGTTGTAATCAAACACCACGGGCGATCTTTCAATTACCTGGTAGTCAGACAAGTCCTTTGCTGTCCAGATACCACCGTTGTCCCTGACACCTTTAACCAGTCTTTCAGCAACTTCTCCCCTGTAAAATCCATCAAAGCCTTTCTCAGCCAAATGCCTCAGCGTTTTGGCAAGATCCGGTTGACGAACCCGGTACCCCGTTTCAGGCACGTCGTCATCCTGAAGAAATATTTCACTGGCTGAAAAAGAATCGCGCAGGGCCTGCAAACGCCAGGCAGCCATTTTCTGGTAATACGACTCAACTTCAAACCCCTGTTCGGCCAACTCAATGGCCGGCGCAAGCGTTTTTTGTAGAGGCAGCACACCATATTGCTCTGCAATATGCACCAGGGCCGCAGGCATGCCCGGAATACCTGCGGCCAGGGGGCCGTTTATCGAGGCATTGGCAACAACGTTACCAGAAGCATCGAGGTACATGTCCTTGTGGGCAGCCAAAGGCGCTTTTTCCCTGCCATCAATCATTACCTGTTTCTGGTCAGACTCACGATGCAGCAGCCAGAAACCACCGCCACCAAACCCGGAACTGTATGGTTCAACCACGCCCAACACTGCTGAAACAGTAATAGCCGCATCAAAGGCATTACCGCCTTGTTCTAGTACTTTGATACCGGCACTGGTGGCCAGGGGATGCGCACTAGCTATGGCGGACTGGTTTGCCTGTACAGGCAAACAAATTAACAGGGCGAAAAAAAGGCTCCACAGGGGAGCCTTTAGACAATTAAAAACCGTAGACATCAGCGTTTAGCTTTCTGCAGTAATACGATGGTATTTTTCCATCAACTGTTCTTCTGTTTCGACATGATCTGGGTCTTTAGGAATACAATCTACAGGACAAACTTCGACACACTGGGAGGTTTCGTAATGGCCAACACATTCGGTACAGAGGTCCGGGTCAATTTCATATATTTCATCACCCTGCGAAATGGCACCATTGGGGCACTCAGGCTCGCAAACGTCGCAATTGATGCACTCATCGGTAATCATTAAAGCCATTATTTATCTCCTGTTCTTACGGAACATTGCTTTCTGGTTAACTTTAGCAAACTCTGGGGATTTTCAAATTCAACAGTCAGAGTCTTACAATTTTTTCAATTTCCTGTTTAACGCCTCTACCACGATGGGATGAACGAACTCGCTGACATCCCCGCCCAGCCTGGCGACTTCCCTGACCAGGGTTGACGAAATAAAGGTATATTTTTCGTCAGGAGTCAGGAAAAGCGTCTCTATTTCCGGGTCCAGTTTCCGGTTCATCCCAGCAAGCTGAAATTCGTATTCAAAATCGGAAACAGCCCTGAGGCCTCTCAACACGACAGTTGCACCTTGCTGTTTGGCAAATTCTACAAGTAGATTATCAAATGTGACAACCTCAACATTTTTAAGGTCTGACAAAACCTGCTCAGCCAGTCGTTGGCGCTCTTCCACTGTACACACCGGTTGTTTGCCAGCATTAACAGCAATGGCCACGATTACCCGTTCAAACAGACTGCAGGCACGCCTGACCAGGTCACTATGTCCTTTGGTTATCGGGTCAAATGTTCCCGGGTAAACAGCTGTAACCATATAAATTTGTCCAGATGCTAAAAGTTTTTAACTATTGAAACATTGATATAGGACAATAAACAATGGTTCAGCCATATTCAATCAAACTGTAGGCCACCTGTCCTGCTGTTTTATCGCGGATAACTGAATAGCCATCTGGGAAATCGGGTAATTGCTGTCCTTTATCTCTTTCCACATAGATAAAACCGGAAGGTTTGACCATGTTCTGGTTTATTAACTTTTCAATAATCTGCTCAAGCAGGTTTTCCTTGAAAGGCGGATCGATAAAAATCACATCGAACTGCCTGTCGGTTGATTGTTCAATCCAACTCAGTGCAGATTGATGAAGCAATTCAGTGTGTTCGGTCTCGCCAAGCAGATCAGCATTTTGCTGCAGTTGCCTGAACACCGGCATGGCCATTTCCAGCATGGTCACATGTCTGGCGCCACGGGATAGCGCCTCAAAACCCAATGCGCCACTACCTGCAAAGAGATCCAGGCAAACACTGCCGTTGATAACGGGAGCCAGCCAGTTAAAAAGCGTTTCCCGGGTACGGTCAGCGGTTGGTCTTAACCCCCTGGCCGATGGAAATTTCAGCTTGCGTCCACGATGTCGGCCTCCCACCAATCGCAGCATGTTACTGCTACCGGGACGATTAGCCATCAGCCTTCCGAAAGCTGACCAACAATAACCGTGGAAAAATGTTCGGGCTTACGCGCCGCTTAAAGGCATCACGAATCTTTTCTACTGTTACCTGCTCAACATTACTGACAAAGTTATCAAGGTAATCCAGTGGTAAATCATAGAAGCCAATCATGGCCAGGTATTCAACAATTTTTCCGTTGCTGGAAACCCTTAAAGGAAATCCACCGGTGATATTCTGCAGCGATTTCTTCAATTCTTCTTGCGTTGGCCCCTGTTGAATATATTCCTTGACGGTCTCTAAAACGACCTCTTCCGCCTCGACAACCTGGCTGTTTTTGGTTTGCAAACCAATCATAAAAGGCCCGGCATCTTTCATTGGCGAAAAGTAACTGTAGGCACTGTAAGCCAGACCACGTTTTTCACGTATTTCATTGGAAATCTTTGAGACAAGTCCGCTACCACCAAGAATATGGTTGCCAACATAAAGTGCAAAATAATCCGGATCGCCCCTTTTCAAAACGGGCATACCAATATAAAGATGTGCTTGCGTGGAAGGAAAATCAATCCGGTTGACTGTTATTGTGTTATCAACAGAAACCTTTTCGATACTGGCGGGCTTAATGCCTTCAGGCAGAGAACCAATCACCTGTTCAGCAATAGACCTGGCTTGATCAGTATCCACGGCACCGACAATCGCGATCGTAGCATTGCTACCGACATAGTAATTTTCATGAAATTTCTTTACCGCATCTCTTTTGAGAAACGGTATCGATTCCTTGGTACCGTTGGAAGGATGAGCATATGGATGACCATCGTACATGGTCTTGTAGAAAGCCTTGCTGGCAATATCAGAAGGCGACTGCTCTTCCTGACGCAAACTGATCTTTAAAGCCTGAATATTTCGGTTTAGTGCAGCCTGCTCAAAGGTAGGATATGCAATGACAGTTGCCATTGTCTGTAAAGCCTGTTTAAGGACTTTTTTATCGGTCAGACTTCGCAACGAAACCACAGACATATCACGAAAAGATTCAGCAGAAAGATTCGCGCCTACTGACTCTATACGTTCAGCGATTTCATCAGCATTCCAGGAGCCGGCACCTTCGGTAAGCATGCTGTTGGTCATCCTCGCAAGCCCAGGAATTTCTCCATCCCGGGCACTGCCCGCATCAAAAACCACACGAACATCAATCATGGGTAGCTCAGGTGCTTCAACGAATAGCACCTTGGCGCCGTTGGTTGTATTCCAGCTCTGAATTTCCGGTGTTGCCTGAGCAGCAAAACTGCATAACAACAGCCCCAATAAAAGGAAACGCTTAACTGCCATGACGACCTCCTGATGTAGGAACAGATACCGTCGAAGTGTCTATTGGC
>JARRJW010000004.1:1418-2751 GCA_037388785.1 Gammaproteobacteria bacterium | reverse complement strand
GATATTTTCAACATGTTTGTCCAGCAGGCGCCAATCCAGCCCCATGGTTTCCAGCATGCCTATCTGCATTGCCTGGTAAAAAACCGAATCCAGCTCATACACCTTGGAAGCGACTACCTGGGTAACAATACGTTCCAGCTCCTTTTCTGAAACAGGCTGGCTTTTAATGCGATCAATCTGCTTAAGGAAGGCATTCTCAAGGTCATCTATGCTGTACTTGTCAGCAGGCGTCCCATCAAGCAGCAACATGTCAGGCAAACGACTGTAAGCCCCATACGAAGCATCAGCAACAACTGCAATTTCATCACCGCGGATCAGTTCCTTGCTGAAGCGGGCACTGTCACCACCGTCGAGAATTGCAGCCAGCACCTCCAGGGCATAAGGTTCCCAGGATTCTTCGGCAGTACTGATAGCCGGTGTTTTATATCCCATGATCAAATAAGGTTGCTTGGCAGGAAGACGCACTTTCAGACGCAACGTATTGTTGACCTGGGCTTCGTCAATGGCCTTGGGTTGATCAAAGCTCCTGGCTGGCACTTTACCGAAATGTTTTTTGGCCAACTGGTAAACTTCGTCCGGCTCAACATCACCGACCACCACCAGGGTGGCATTGCCAGGGGCATACCACTTCTGATACCAGTTACTAAGATCCTCTAGTTTCATGGTGTTCAGATCGGACATCCAGCCGATGACCGGACTACGATAGGGCGAACTGGCAAAGGCCGCTGCCTTGAAGCGCTCAAAAGTCAAAGAGGTAGGTTTGTCTTCGGTACGCAGGCGTCTTTCCTCTTTTACCACCTCGACTTCTTTTTTAAACTCTTCTTCTGCAAGCGCCAGGTTATGCATTCGATCAGCCTCAAGCTCAAAGGATATTTCCAGGCGATCTGCCGAAAGGGTCTGAAAATAGGCTGTGTAGTCACGCCCGGTAAAAGCATTTTCACGACCGCCATTGGCTGCAATGATCTCGGAAAATTCATTCGGACCCAATTTATGGGTACCCTTGAACATCATATGTTCAAGCACATGTGATACCCCGGTAATACCATTGTGCTCGTAACTGCTTCCGACTTTATACCAGACCTGGGAAACAGCGATGGGCGCTCTCCTGTCCGTTTTGACGAAAATCTTCATACCGTTGTCCAGCTGGTATTGATGAACATCGCTCTGGCTGGCCTGAATACCCGATAATGGCGATAACAGAATCAGAAGAATGGTGATAATTACAGTTCTCATATTTTGTGTACGTCTCTTCTAGCGTATGGTTCTAACTAATTGTGCTTAAAATACTTTTAAGTGCAGGTTAGTCAGGTAAAATGACATTCTTTTGAACAGC
>JARRJW010000004.1:0-1346 GCA_037388785.1 Gammaproteobacteria bacterium | reverse complement strand
AAAACGACGACAAAACTGTCGCCGACGCTGCCGATGAATTGAATCAGGAGGATAGCTCAAATTCGATCGCTGAAACAGGGCAGCCGAAAGGTTTATTTGCGCGTCTCAAGTCTGGACTGGCGCGTTCGCGTTCGCACTTTACCCAGGGACTGAGCAACCTCATCCTGGGCAAAAAGCAAATCGATGATGAGTTGCTGGAAGATCTTGAAAACCTGTTACTGACATCTGATGTCGGCGTTGAAGCAACCAGCCGGATCATCAATGAACTGACTCAAAGCGTGAAGCGAAACGAGCTAAGCGACCCCGAAGTACTGGTATCAAAACTACGTGAAATGCTGGCCGCCACGCTTAAACAATCCGATGGCGACATTAAACAGGCTGTTGGCGGCAAACCCCAGGTCATTCTGATGGTTGGTATCAATGGCGCCGGCAAAACAACCACGATCGGCAAGCTCGCCAAGCGACTGCAAAATGAAGGCAACAGTGTGATGCTGGCTGCAGGCGATACCTTCAGGGCAGCTGCAGTGGAGCAGTTAATCACCTGGGGGGATCGAAACAAAATTCCCGTTATCGCACAGCATTCCGGTGCAGATTCTGCTTCCGTGATATTTGACGCACTGGAAGCCGCAACTGCAAGAAATATCGATGTCTTAATCGCTGACACCGCCGGGCGCCTGCATACCAAAACCAACCTGATGGACGAACTGGCAAAAATCGGTCGGGTGATGAAAAAAATTGACCCGGATGCCCCGCATGAGGTGATGCTGGTGGTTGATGCCGGTACTGGACAAAATGCCCTGAATCAGGCAGAACAGTTCAACCAGGCTACGCCGTTGACTGGCATCACGTTAACCAAGATGGACGGCACGGCCAAGGGCGGCATTGTCTTTGCTATTGCCGAAAAACTCGGCATACCGATTCGCTTTATTGGTATTGGCGAAAGCATTGATGACCTCAGGCCATTTGATGCCGATGATTTCGTCGCCGCGCTGTTTGATAATGATTAGATTCGATAACGTTACCAAACGCTATGACGGTGGCCATGAAGGCCTCAGTAATGTCAGTTTTCATATGATAGCCGGAGAAATGGCTTTTCTTACCGGACATTCCGGCGCCGGCAAAAGCACCCTGTTGAAACTGATAGGACTGCTCGAGCACTCCACCCGCGGCCAGGTCATGGTGGATGGCCGTAACCTCGGTAAAGTCAAATCCAGTCAAATCCCTTATCATCGCCGCAAAATCGGCATGATATTCCAGGATCACCGTCTGTTGCACGACCGCACTGTATTCGACAACATTGCTCTGCCATTGATTGTTTCCGGCGCCAGTCGCTCCGAAATTGGCCG
>JARRJW010000003.1:24477-26393 GCA_037388785.1 Gammaproteobacteria bacterium | reverse complement strand
TCTGATATTAGCTCTTGCAACAAGAATGTCACTAGTCAACAGGATAATGTACCTTCAACTATATATGCGGTCTGATGCGAGTGATTCTCTATTAAAATTCCAAATCAATGCCGGTTAAAAAGCTCATCATGACTTGACGATTCTTTCGTATAGTTCTTTCTCATTAACGCCAATGAAATACCAATACCAAATCCACCTGCAACAAAAAATAAACTCAATAAAAAATAGCCTATATCGGACATTAATTTCTCCTTAAATTATTTATAGATTTAGATGATCTACTTTCATTCATAGATAAAATAGATCGTTTTTCTGTTTTAAATGATTTGCTAATTTCTAACGCAAGCTTTAAACCTTTATCAGTTAAATTCCAGCTAAATGGCTCATAAGGATTTAGTTCACTCTCTTGGAAAATATTATCGTATCTATTGATGAGTCCACGTTTTTCCAGGTTTCTCAATGAGCGCAATGTTTTATGTCTTACATCCAAGATATATTTGCGGTGAAGTCCATCAATAAAAGCTTCTGCATACGTTTCATCACTATAAAACCAAATAACAAGGTAAGTTGTTGGAGTATGATCAGGGTAATTGTTCAGCATATCCCACAGCACATGACGCTGAGCTTCAGAAACGCTAAATTTCATTTCTCTCTCCCAAATGTATTTACATATGGAATATCATTGCATAGATTATTTTTTTAACTTGACGGATAACGCCAAACACATGACCCTTAGCGACACTATTGGATTATTAGATAAATATGTCAGATTCTGTATTCATAGGTAGTGGTAACTTTCTAATTAAATTACTGGAGGAATCAGGAATTGATCCGAAAGGATTTCTTGAACAGCTATTTGATAGAGAGCTGGACTTTAGTTTAATCCATGACCCTAACGCTAGAGTGGATTATCGAGATTTAGAAAAAGCCTGGGTTCATTTTTTTGAAAAAACAGGTGATGATTGCCTCGGCTTGAGATTTACTGATTATTGGCACCCAGGACACCTTGGGGCACTTGGCCATGCCTGGCTGTCGAGTAATACTCTTTACGAGGCATTCGTCAGATTAGAGCGATTCATTCACATGATTTCGAAAAGATTTAACATTGAACTGAAAGAATCGCATGCAAATTATTTAGTAAAAATAAAACGTCAAAATATTCGACAAGATTTACACTTTTTGATGGATGGCATGATGGCTGTATTGGTCAAAATGTGTCGGATGAATTATGGCAAATCATTCAAGCCATTATCGATCCATCTTGTTAGGCCAGAACCAGAATGCAAAGATCAATTTGATGCATTTTTTCAATGTCCGATTAAATATGGTGCAAAAGAAAATTCGATAATGCTTGATAATGAGACAATAAATTCGAATTTAAGTGGTTCGAACTCCATGATTGCAGATATGAGTGACCGGATAATTATTGCTTATCTTGCTAAAATGGATGAGTCAAACATTATAGATCGTGTCAAATCAGAAATACTCAATCAGTTACCTAATGGTAATATCTCAGAGACTTCAGTAGCTTCAGCAATCCATAAATCATCAAGAACTATACAGCGCCTACTTAATGACCAAGGCACTTCTTTTTCCAAACTTGTCAATGAAACCCGTATGGAATTAGCCTTGAAATATTTAAAGGATTCAAGTCTTTCTCTAACGGAAATTGCATTTATGTTAGGCTTTTCTGAAAGTAGCGCTTTTTCCAGGGCATTCAAAAGATGGACAGGGATGGCACCTAGCGCATATAAATTTAAGAATTAAAACAGACAAGTTCTGCTTGCGATTATTATTGATTTGGTATGATCAGATAGCTAACTGAAATAAGGCACACTGTTATAAACGGGCCAGTTTTTGTATATCAGTAATTGGCGGCAGGCACTGAACACCCTCACAGACATAGGCACAAGCCT
>JARRJW010000003.1:0-24465 GCA_037388785.1 Gammaproteobacteria bacterium | reverse complement strand
TTTTTGTAATTCATTACGCCATTCGCTAAGACGCGTTTGATCTGCGCGAATAATAATCGTTTGCGGTGGCTGAATATAGTTGTGCAGTGCCATCAAAAGGCTGCAATGGGCGTGCGGATAACGTTCAATGTCCTGCCAGGCGGCCTTCAGTGTGCGTTCTGCAGCCTGCAAAAAATCCTCACGACCAAGCAGGTACCCCAGCCTCAGCAAAACCTGCGTCGCTATACCATTGCCCGAAGGAATAGCTTCGTCACTAAAAGCTTTTGGTCGCTGTAACAGATCTTCATGATCATGAGAGGTGAAGAAAAAGCCACCATTGTCGCGATCTTCAAATTGTTCAAGCATTACTTCGGCTAGTTGCACGGCCCATTGCAACTCTTCGCTTCGCCAACGAACCTGCAGCAACTCAAGCAACGCATTGATCAAAAAAGCATAATCATCAAGGTAGGCATTAAAGCGCCCCACCCCGAGTTGGTAAACCGCGTGAAGGCGCCCATCCTGCCATAATTTGTCCCGAATCAATGCCAGGCTATTTTCAGCAGATGCCAAAATCTTCTCATTTTGTAAAACCTGGTAAGCCGCTGCCATGCCCTTGATCGTCAGTGCATTCCAGGCGGTCAGGACTTTCTCATCCCGGCCAGGCGGCGTACTCTGTAAACGTGCATGCAATAATTTATGCTGAATTGATCGAAGGCAGGCCAATTGTTGCTGGCTAAATTCCTGCTGCTGTTGCATCGCATTGATATGCAGGTGCCAACGACCTTCAAAATTAGCCTGTCCGCCAAGGCCGGCGTGCTCAGACAGGAAAGCCATCTCGTCAGTATCCAGCAACTCTTCTAGCTGGTCTTTTTGCCAGGTATAGTAAAGGCCTTCAACACCCTCGCTATCAGCATCCAGCGACGCCGCATAGCCACCCTCAGGCAGTTGCATGTCACGCATCAGCCAGTCAGCATTTTCCTCTATAACGCGGCGGTAAAGTGGGTTACCGGTATACCGATACAGGTCGACATACAAGTTTAACAATGGGCCATTGTCGTAAAGCATTTTTTCAAAATGCGGAATCATCCACTGATCATCGGTTGAGTAACGGTAAAAACCGCCGCCGATCAGGTCATTGACCCCACCGAAAGCCATGTGGCGCAGCGTGGTTTCGAGCATAAAAAAAGCCCGTTGACGGTGCTTCGGTTGCTGCAGTTCCTGAGCGTTATGCAAGCAAAGGCGCAGCATGTCGGGATGCGGAAATTTTGGTGCCCCGCTAAAGCCTCCATGCGGTTCATGAAACGCTTTTGACAGTGCATGGGCAGCGCGCATCAACGGCTCTTGATCCAGCTGTCTATCTTCTATGGAAGCAGCAGCTGGCATTAAAGCCTCTTGAATACGTTGATTTTGCTCGAGGATATCCTCACGGCGGTTTTGCCAGGCATCAGCGACAGCAGTAAGCACTTGGGGAAAGCCTGGACGACCATAAGCTGACTGCGGCGGGAAATAGGTGCCGCAAAAAAATGGCGTAAGATCATCAGGACTGAGAAATACCGTCAGCGGCCAGCCACCGGCCTGGTTGTTCATCAGCTGAAATGCGGCCTGGTAGATCTTGTCAAGGTCAGGACGTTCTTCTCGATCAACTTTGATATTCACAAACCATTTGTTCATCAGGCCAGCCGTAGCCTGATCCTCAAAGGACTCATGCGCCATCACATGACACCAGTGGCAGGCCGAGTAACCTATTGACAACAGGATCGGACGGTTTTCCTGACGAGCCTGTGCCAGTGCCTGATCATCCCAGGGTTGCCAGTGAACTGGATTATCGGCGTGCTGCTGCAGGTAAAGGCTGCCAGAATTTTCTAAGCGGTTGCTACTCATGTGTGCAACATACGCTGCCTTTAGCAGTAATAAAACACTGCAATCTATAACGAAATAATGTAAATCCTTAAGGTCTTGGCAGAAAAATCTAAAACAGGCTTTGGTTAAGATACATATGTGTAATTATGCTAGATACATAACCCAGGGCAATAACCGGTGACCATTTAAGGTGTCCCCAAAAAGTGTACTTTCCACGGGCCTGCCCCATCAGCGCAACACCAGCAGCCGAGCCAATTGAAAGTATTGAGCCACCCACACCAGCAGTCAGCGTAACCAGCAACCACTGTCCCATGGACATGTCAGGCATCATGGTCAACACCGCAAACATCACCGGAATATTATCAATAATCGCGGAAATAACTCCGACCGCAATATTTGCATTTGTGGCTCCCCAGTCTACATACATGATCTCGGATGCCATAGCTAAATAGCCAATGAAGCCAAGACCGCCAACACAGAGCACCACACCGTAAAAAAACAGCAGCGTATCCCATTCTGCCCGTGCTACTTTGTTGAAAATATCGAATGCAACAATGTCACCAATTTGTTCATCACGCTCCATTTCTTTATCAACATCATTGATCGTGATCATACGCTGTTTTAGACAAGTCAATTTGAGATAGAAACCGAAAAAACCCAAAAACGACAATCCCGCCATCATTCCGATAACCGGAGGCATATACAAAAAATTATGAAAACTGACGGCGGTAATTATGGTTAACAGGAACAAGATAATGATACGTTTAGCGCCACGTTTCATCTTGACAATATCACCACCGCTGTCAGGTTTATCATTTGGCACTGAAAAAAACATGATGAATGCTGGCACCAACCAGTTGATTAACGCTGGAAAGAACAGAGCGAAAAAAGAACTAAAATTAATCGCCCCCTGGGTCGTTTCAATGCCTTTTTGCCACACCATCAAGGTAGTAATATCACCAAAGGGAGAATAGGCTCCACCCGCATTGGCCGCAATAACGATATTGATGCAGGCAAGTAAAATAAATCGTGTATTTTCACCTCCAACTGCCATGACAACAGCACACATCAGCAGTGCTGTTGTCAGGTTGTCAGCAACCGGAGATATAAGGAAGGCGAGTATCCCTGTAATCCAAAACAAAGCATGGAAACCAAAACCCTTTAGAATTAGCCATGAACGCAATGCCTCAAAAACGTTGCGCTCTTGCATGGTATTTATATAAGTCATCGCCACTAAAAGAAACAGCATCAGTTCGGAGTATTCAAGCAGATTATTTCTTACAGCATTTTCCGCCTCATGGCTAAAACCGTCTGCCGCATATACTCCGGCGATAAGCGCCCAAATGATGCTAGCTGCCAGAAGAACTGGTTTGGATTTTCGAAGCTGGGTAAATTCTTCTGCCATTACCAGAGCGTAGGCAATTATAAATATGACAATGGCAGAAATACCCACCCAGTGGCTGGTTAAGTTCAACCTTTCATTGGTATCAGCAGCTATTGCCAGTTCTGGCAATAAAAATAATAGGCCGAGCAGAACAAGAATGTATTTCATTTTTTTCCTTTGAATCAGGAATGACCAAATAATTAGGTTTCAATAAAAACCCAGAAATCAATTTAATGACAAGCCTAATAAGAGAATAACCTGAAACTATCACGAACCTATTCCGGGGAAGTATTAGACAACAACCCGGCATTATAAAGCCGATTCAGGTGAATTATCTATGATAATCACTCAACTAAGGAAGCATTAATCAATGTAATCGAGTTGCATCAATTAAATTGATTCAAAACCATTGCAAATGCATTGGAAATATCAGAGAAACCTGATCAAATAACGAATACAAATGATTACCTGAAAAAATAATCTAACAATATCACCACCAGATTTCCGGATAACGTCGAGTCGATGACAAGTTGTTCACTAACAATGCGATAACCAGCAGGATGAGTGGTCCAAACGTCGCTGGAATCAGTACATACATAAATCCAATCTCGTGTATCTGGTCTGACCCAATAACTGCGATTAGAGCCGTGGCACCGCCAGGTGGATGCAAGGTGCGGGTCAAGTGCATCACAGCAATAGCTGTTGCCACTGCAAGCGCCGATGCCAGCCAGGGATCAGCATAAAAAAGTTTCCAGGATAGCACTCCGATGATGGCTGATAGCACATGCCCACCGACAAGGTTACGCGGTTGCCCAAGAGGACTTCGTACAGCACCGTAAACTAACACGGCTGACGCACCGAAAGAGCCTATTAATAGCGTGAAGTCGTTCCCGCCAAACCAATAGTTGTTAAACCATGCCACGGCTGAAATACCCAAGAACGCACCAATCCATGACCATATAATCTCACTGTTGCTGACACGAGGTGGACTGCCACGGGACGTGCCGCGCATCTTTTTAAAATATTCTTTCAACGTCATAACAAGTCCGGAAGATGATGGGCCTTGATAAAATCTTTACGTAATAGCAAGCCTTTAAGCGTACCTTCCTGATCAACAACCGGCATACTACGTCCTTCGTGTCTTTGGAAGGCATGAAGAACATCCCAAAAGCCTGCCTGTTCTACAACAGTGGTTACTGGAGTCGACATTGCCTCACTCACGGATGTTTCATCACTACGATGTAAAAACCGGTTTTGATCTTTATCCAACTTGAGCAATAGTTGCAGGGATGAATCCATACCCAGGCGGGATAGAAAATCACTCTCGGTTAACATTCCCACCACGTGATAATCACTATCAACGACAGGCAGGCTTTTTCGCTTTTGTGACACTAATTGCTGTGCCGCCTCATGCAAATGCATATCGGGATATACAGGTTGAATGTCAGCTAGCATCAAGGTTGCAGCTTTCACATGCTGGAATAGACGTTTAATAGCCTGTGTATGCGCTAAATGATATATTTCTCTGAAGTCCTCTATGCTGATATCCAGGTAGCCAGGGATATGCCGCATGGCATCCAGAATATCTTCGTCCTTGAGTTCCAGCTCTGGCATCTCTTCATTGGATATATGTAACCGATCATAATTTTCCATCATTATTGTCCCGGCAATATTCAACTAATGACTTTGATATGTTTTGTCACGATAGTATGTATCCTGATCATTCAATTTCGTATCGCTGTTAGATTTTTGTTTTAAAAAAACATCAAACTGATAAAAATCATAGTGGCTTCTTCCAGTATCAGTAAAGCGAATATTATTTGTAGTTATTATCGAAATTATCGATAATTAGGAAACGCATGGGCATTCGACCTGTAAAACTTTTATCGCAGGTTTTTATCAGTAAGAATCCTTTTTAAAAGTGCCAGCATGAGGTTATACATAAAGTTAATTCTTAAGCCTGGCTTTATATATAAACAATCCCAGTTTTCCGAGATCTGGATACTTTTGACCAATCTTTTTAAAGTTTTATCAGCACATGTCGTTAAATGCAGTATGTCCATAGATCAACTACAAATCAGCGATATTGTCGCAGTTCTGGTGGAACCCTCCTCCACCCAGCAAAAAATTATCAGCAAACAGTTAAACGAAGTGGGTGTTATCAACATCATCACCAAAACCAGTGGTGCAAAAACCCTCGATGAACTGTCGAGTCTGCAGCCGGATGTTGTCATCAGCGCCCTTTATCTGCCAGATATGACTGGCACTGAACTGGTCCATCAAATGCGTGAAAACGACGCCACCAGTGAAATGGGATTTATCCTTATTTCATCTGAAACGCAGTTTCGCTACCTTGACCCAATACGCCAGGCCGGTGTCATAGCCATATTACCCAAGCCTTTCAATGCGGAAGAACTTCGCGTGGCAATGGCCAATACACTGAATTTCATTGATCCCAGCAAATTGTCTTTGCAGGAATTTTCTCCCGAGGAACTAGAAGTACTGGTGGTTGATGACAGCAGCATGGCACGCAAACATGTCAAGCGGGTACTGTCTTCAATTGGCGTGGAAAAATTCACCGAAGCCAGGGATGGATTGGAAGCAACAAAAATTCTTGAAAACCAGTATTTTGACCTGGTGGTCACCGACTATAACATGCCCAATATGGACGGACAGGAACTTGTTGACCATATTCGAAAAAACAGTTCGCAGGCCTCAGTACCGGTCCTGATGGTGACAAGTGAATCCAGTGACAATCGCCTGGCAGCGGTGCAAAAGGCCGGGGTCTCGGCAATCTGTGACAAACCTTTTGCCGCTGATACCGTTCGGGACCTGATTCTGCAGATTCTGGATTAATTAATTTAAAACCTTTGTAAGCAGATGATGTAACGCTGATTAGCTTTAGGCTAACTGATAAAATAGGCATCTCGCTTTTTCCCAGGTTACCAATGCAACGTCTCTTAACTACATTACTCATCATTGTCAGCAGCTGGATTTTACTTTCCTGTTCAAAACCAGCGCCTGTTTTGGAGCAGGTAATAGAAAACGGTGAAATCCGTGTCATGACATTAAACTCGCCAACCTCGGTCTATGAAGGCCCATTTGGTCAGGCGGGCCTTGAATATGAATTGGTCACACGTTTTGCCGATTATCTAGGCGTTAAAGTTAAATTCATTTATCCCGAGAATCTTAAGGAAGTACTCTCTTCTGTCACTGAGGGTGAAGTTCACTTTGCTGCCGCAGGGTTAACCGTAACGCAGGAGCGACTTAACAAAATTCGCTTCACACCCCCTTATCAGACCATTCATTCTCAGGTTGTGTATCTTTCCGGCAAGAAAAAGCCACGTAACCATGAAGACCTTCGCGATAAAAAAATAGAAATCATCGCCGACAGCAGCCACGAAGAATTATTAAAAAATATCCGCCAGGAAATACCAGACCTTACCTGGCAATCCGGAGAAGAAACCAGTCTGGATGAACTTTTCCAGAAAATTCTGGATGAAGAAATTGATTACGCGGTCGCCGATTCCAATGAAATTGCGATTAACCGACGCTATTACCCGAAAATAAAAATTGGTTATAACATTTCAGAACCAGAGCAACTGGCATGGGCTTTTCCCCAATCGGATGATTCAAGTCTCTACGACAGGGCCGTTGAGTTTTTCCAGGAAATAAAAAAATCCGGCAAACTTGAAGAACTGCTTGAACGTTATTACGGTCATGTTGATCGACTCAATTTTGTCGATAAACGCACCTTCTGGCGGCACGTCAATGATCGCCTGCCCCAATACAAAGACATATTTATCAAAGCGGCAAAGGAAACAGGATATGACTGGAAACTGTTGGCAGCCATTGGTTACCAGGAATCTCACTGGAACCCCAAGGCAAAGTCACCCACCGGGGTACGCGGTATCATGATGTTAACCAGGGCTGCTGCCAAGCAGATTGGTGTTAAAGACCGTCTTGACCCGGAACAAAGTATCATCGGCGGCGCGCGTTATCTCAAGCGCATGGATAAAAAAATACCTAAACGTATTAAATACCCTGACCGTATCTACCTGGCACTGGCCGGTTATAACGTTGGTTTTGGTCACCTTGAAGATGCACGCATTTTGACTGAACGCCGTAAAGATGATCCCGACAAGTGGTTACATGTAAAAAAACACTTACCTGACTTAAGTAAACCAAAAGTTTATAAAACCCTGAAGCGGGGCTACGCCCGAGGTAGTGAACCGGTGAATTATGTCGGCAACATAAGAAACTATTACGAATTATTATTATGGAAAGAAAAGCAGGAAGAATCTGATGAAGATAAGGGTTTCTTCTCGAATTTTTTTAGCCGTATACCCTAAATATGTATAACTCAATACCAGTCACTGGAATTATTCGAGAATACGCATATCTTTGCTAAACGGTTTTATACCGGTATCTTTTTTCTGCTTACTGACTCCCGAGTCACTGGGTGCCTTGCCTCGCAACTTGGCTTCAACGCGCATCGCTGACATGCGTTTTTCATCGTTCACTTCAGGAAACAGTGGAAAATATTTATCGACTTCAAAAACCTGTTGCCTGGCCGCTATCTCCATGCGTTCACGGTCTTCACTGGGCACATTGTGGAGCATCAGTAAGCGGGGTGCCTTTCGCGTCAGATAGCGCTGACACAAATCATAATCCTCGGCATGCTGCCAGTCTTCGCGCACCAGAAAACAGGGAAATTCATCCGCATGATTTTCTTCCCGATTGAACCAGGCAGTACGTGGCTTTGGTCCGGCCCGCCTGGCAACCAGGCTTTGCAGTCGCTGATTCACCGGTGAAATTCTCCGGACATCTTCTGCCTCGGTGTTTGCAACGCTCATCTTTGAGTGCGGTAACGCAGTCCAGTCACTTTTACTCGGAAATGTTGGAATCAAGGATTCATCACAACAGGAAAATAATAGCGCCAGCGGAGATTCATCACTGGCATCCAACAACCAACATTCATAGATATCAGCGGCAGGAAAAGGTACTTGTGCAGAAGCCAGAAAGTTGGCCATTTCTTCAAGGCTGGCATTAACTTCGGCAGCATCGAGGTAAGCCGGGAATAAAAAAGGTGTTAATTGCTGTTTTTCGAATTTACCAATGTTGAAGTAACTGCGGTCAAGGGCATAACCCTTAACACGGTTTTCCAGGCGGTTACTGCCATTTTGGGTTGGCAGGTAATGAATTTCCCAGGTGACACCATCGAAACTCTGTGCACGCACCTGCTCAGACTCAGCAATCTGAACGACACCGGAATATGGCGGCAGTATGCGTTGTGAATAAGCAATCATGATGAAAGATCATGCCGTAAAATACCTGAAGTTAAACCCCATAGGTTATGCGCTTTTTGAATTACCCGGAACTGCATGGCTCATCCTGGTAATAGCAAACAGCCTTATTCAGAGATCTATTTTTTTGAGGATCCAGTTAAGCTATCCAGTGAAACAGATGCTGTCTTCACTGTTTCCTTTGATGGCTTTTCAACAGTGAAAAACTTATGACCATTGACCATCGATGAAATTTCACCCGTATCGGTTTTCCAGTCATGCAATATTGCAGTAATTATATGTGCCATAACAAATACCGCTAAAATCTCGAGTAAAGACTGGTGTTGAAGTAAAGCCGAAGCTGAATCGGTTCTGAAAACAGAGCGTAACCAGGCAAATTCAAGCAGCAGGCCTGTCATCACCTGTATCGCTATCAGAATATAAGCGAGCAAATAAAAAAGCTTCCATAATGGGTTATGGGCAAAGTACCCGGGTAGATTATTCCTTGCCAGGGACAGGTAAAAAATAGCAACGCCGATCACTGACTGCATACTTTCAGGCACCAAGGCTTTCCAGCTTGAAACACCCTGAGTGACAAACAGCATGATAAAACGCATCAGCAATGCTATGCCTAGTACATGACCTGCAGGGAGATGCCAGACATGCAGCAAGTGCTCAAAAAGCTCGTAATTTAAAATCATACCGGAATGCATAAGTATGCCGGTAACAATAAGTATCAGCATCGTGATGCCCATAACGATGTGAAGCAGTCTCAACAGTGGCGGCCAGACTGCAACACGCTGAATTTCCTGGCTCATGATTTATCCTCACTACGCTGCATCCTTTCCTCACGCCTGGCCTTAAAAAAATTACTCAGTAATGATGAAGCCTGGTCAGCCATTACACCCTGCTCTACAGTTGTACTGTGATTGAAACGGGAATCTGATGGCAGCAGATCAAATTTACTGCCGGCAGCACCGGTCTTGGGGTCATGGGCTGCAAAAACAACATGATCAATTCGAGCATGAATAATTGCCCCGGCGCACATGACGCAGGGTTCCAGTGTGACATAGAGTGTTGAGCCGGGTAAGCGATAATTATCAAGATATTGACCTGCCTGCCTGATGGCCATGATTTCCGCATGCGCTGTCGGATCATGCGAAGCAATAGGCTGATTCCAGCCTTCACCGATGATCTTGTTATCCACTACAACAACAGCGCCCACAGGTACCTCTCCCTGCTGCTCGGCCAGGCCGGCGAGTTCCAGCGCTCTTTGCATGAAGGCCTGGTGATCAGCCATAATCTGATTGCGATGCCGTGTTGGCCTGAATTTGCTTAAGGACACCATCCCAGAATGTCAATCGAGCCTCAACAGCCACTTCTGCTGCTGCAATTGCCTCGGAAAATTTAGCTGCATCTGACTGACACAGACCATTAAGCAGTTTCAATGACAATGGCGCATGAAAATCCTCGTCCAGGTGGACGTGGCGATTGAGGTAAAAATGGAAAACAGGCGCCTGCTGATCAGTAACACCGGCATATTTCAGAATGGCACGAAACATACAGGGAATGATGTGCTCGCGACCCAATGCTAATGCGGCAGCAACATTATGCGGCTTGCCCGACTCAATGAAATCGAATGTCTGACGGGTAAATACCCTGGAGGCTGCGGGGACACAGTCGAGGTTTAATGCTGCATCAATACCATTGGATTGAATCGTTTCGATAAAAGATTTCACACAGTTGGTATCGGCGCCAATTTCCTCCATGGCGGTCAGGTACAACTCGAAGTGGCTGGAAAAGGTCTTTTCACTGGTTGTCTGGTCAGACTCCTCTTCAAGCACCAGTTCATTGATAAAACGACGCACATTGCCGTCACCCTGTGGTACCCAGGGATACTGCACTGGTGCAATAATGTTCTGTAAATACTTGATAAGTGACATAAAATCCCAGACAGAGTAAACATGATGCTGCATAAAAATGCGCAAATCCTGCAGGGTTTTAACCGCATCGTAAATCGGATGATTTTCCAGCCTGGACTTAAACGACTGAATCACTTCAGCATTAATTTCGGATTTTTTTGAAAACTCGGATATTTCAGTCATAACTGCGATAAAATGACAATATTTTATTATGTTTCATTATCGCCGATTGATATTGACTGATAAACATAAATTGATTCTGGAAATCTAATGAGCAATAAAATTCTTCTGGGTGTCAGTAGTTGTCTTCTTGGTAACGAAGTCCGATTTGATGGCGGACATAAACGTCACAGGTATACCACTGACATATTGTCAGAGTATTTTGATTTCACACCTTATTGCCCGGAAACCGCGATAGGCCTTGGAATTCCCAGGCCTACGATCAAGCTGGCACTTGTCAACCAGGAAGTCCGGCTGGTCGACAGCAAGGACAGTAGCCTGGACTACACTGAACTCATGCACAGTGCAGCAACCAGCTACTCAAGGTTACTGACGGATATCTCCGGTTACATCCTGAAAAGCAAATCACCCAGCTGCGGTATGGAACGGGTAAAACTTTATGAATCGGATAGCAAGGTCACAGCAGATGGGGTTGGACGGTTTGCCTATGCGCTGATGAAAGAACAGCCTTACCTGCCTGTGGAAGAAGAAGGCCGCTTGAACGATGCAAAAATACGTGAAAATTTCATTGAACGCGTATTTGCCTATCATCGCTGGCAGACATTAGTGAGTGACGGCCTTGATGTCTCCAGGCTGATGGCATTTCACCGTCAACACAAGCTTGTCCTGCTTTCACATAACGAAAAACTATACCGTGAATTAGGGCCGCTAGTGGCGAACGCCAGCCGGGAAAATCTGGAAGAAACGGCACAACAATATATCGCGTTGTTCAGCCAGGCGATGAAGACCCAGGCGAGCAGGAATACCCATATGAATGTTCTGCAGCACATCATGGGATATTTAAAACAAAAACTCGACGCTGAGGATAAAGCGGAACTGCTGGAGATTTTAGAAAAATACAAGTCCGGCCAGTTGCCGTTAATCGTGCCAACGACGTTACTCAGCCATTATTTTCGCAAATACCCCGATGAATATATCAATGAACAGGTTTACCTCAATCCCTACCCTGAGGAATTGATGCTGCGTAATCACGTTTGATTTCAAAATTGGCCTCGTTTTAGTCCAGACTGTTCCATAGTCAATTTCAAATAAGACTACTTGGCATAACTTCTGCTAGGCACCTTTGTACAGTCTTAATGAAAAATCTCTGTAGTTAATGAGAAACCATGAATGCTCCACCAAAACTTACTGTTCTTGTTGTTGATGAAAATACCGGCCGTTCCGCAATGCTTAAGGAAGCTATTGAGGAAGCCGGTCACAATGCCATTATTGGTATGGACAGCACTGATGCATTAAGTAATATTGTTGCCAGGTTGTCACCTGATGTCATTATTATTGATATAGAATCTCCCGATCGCGACACGCTGGAACAAATGCGGACGATTTCGCGCGACAATCCCAAACCGGTGGTCATGTTTTCTGACGATAATAAGCCCGAAACGATTAAAGAAGCGATAAAAGCTGGCGTTAGCGCCTATGTCATCGACGGTTTAAATGATAAAAGAATCAAATCCCTGATGGATGTTGCCATCGCGCGGTTTCGTGAGTATCAATCTCTTAAAGATGAATTAAACCAGGTCAAGAATAACCTGGAAGAACGTAAAATCATTGATCGGGCCAAAGGCATTCTGATGAATCACAAACATTGTTCGGAAAACGAGGCCTATCAGCTTTTGCGTAAGTCCGCGATGCAATCCAACCAACGTATGGTGCAGGTTGCCCGAAACCTGATTGCTTCAATTGACTTACTGTCTTGACGCACCATCAGAGTTCATTAGCAGCATCATCTGCACCAAATTATTACAGGGTATTTTTAGGGACTGCACCACCAAGCAAACAGGAATCAGCCTAAGCTACTGATCTTTTGTGTGTTTTTATTTTTTATCATTTCTGGCATGTAATCTGCTCATTAAGAAATACCGGTTCAAGGATGAACCACTTAAATTTAAAGTCAGTCAACGGCGATTGACTTAACAGGACAAAGAGAATTTTTTCTGTAATTTTCCAGCGTTTGGTTGATTGCAGTCGGACAAAGGCGTCCATTACCTGGTTTTTTATACCAGTGTAATGCGACGCCTTTTTTTATGCTGATTTTTTAACATTAAGAGGAAGTAACCAATGACAAGCCCCAACCATTCAAGACGCGGTTTTCTGAAAAAGACACTGCAAACCTTGATCAGCGCCAGTATTTTAGGCGTCGCCGCAATCACCAGTTCACCGGCAATGGCCGAACTGGGTGATCCTGAAAAAGAAGACCTGAAGTTTGGCTTTATCAAGTTAACTGATATGGCACCGTTGGCGATAGCCTATGAAAAGGGTTACTTTGAAGATGAAGGCCTGTACGTCACACTTGAAGCACAGGCTAACTGGAAAGTACTTCTGGATCGTGTAATTGACGGTCAACTCGATGGCGCACATATGCTTGCCGGACAGCCACTGGCAGCCACGATTGGTTTTGGCACCAAGGCACATATCATTACACCATTTTCCATGGATCTTAACGGTAACGGCATTACGGTTTCCAATGACGTCTGGGATCAGATGAAACCACATCTGCCAAAGATGGAAGATGGCAGACCGGTTCATCCGATTGAAGCCAAATACCTGAAAAAAGTTGTCGATAAATTCAAGGAAGAAGGCAAGCCTTTCAAAATGGGTATGGTCTTCCCTGTTTCAACACATAACTATGAATTGCGATACTGGCTGGCTTCCGGTGGTATACACCCGGGGTACTATGCTCCGCACAAGGGTGACATAGCCGGCACTATCGATGCAGATGCGTTGTTATCCGTAACACCTCCGCCGCAAATGCCGGCCACACTCGAAGCAGGCACCATTAACGGTTACTGCGTTGGCGAACCCTGGAACCAGCAGGCAGTATTTAAAGGTATCGGCGTACCTGTCATTACCGATTATGAAATCTGGAAGGACAACCCTGAAAAAGTTTTCGGTATGACCAAAGAGTTTACTGAAAAATATCCGAACACAACTGTCAGAGTGGTCAAGGCCATGATACGCGCGGCCAAGTGGCTTGATGCTGATGATAATGCCAATCGTCCTGAGGCTGTTAAGTATCTTTCGCAATCAAATTATGTAGGCGCTGATTACGATGTCATAGCCAACTCCATGACAGGTACTTTTGAATACGAAAAAGGTGATAAACGTGAAGTACCGGACTTCAATGTCTTCTTCCGTTACAACGCCACCTACCCTTACTACTCGGATGCTGTCTGGTACCTGACACAGATGCGTCGCTGGGGGCAGATCGCCGAGCCAAAGGATGACAGCTGGTTCGACAAGGTTGCCAAGAGTGTTTACAAACCTGAAATCTATAAACAGGCCGCAATCGAGCTTATCGCAGAAGGCTATGCCACAGCTGACGAGTTCCCTGACTTTGCAACAGAAACAGGTTACAAGCCAGCCCAGCCTGACTTTATTGACAACATTACCTTTGATGGCTCCAAGCCAAACGAGTACCTGGGTAAGTTCTCAATCGGCTTGAAAGACGAAGTACTTTAACCGGCATCCGACTGGCCAGGGACGGCCTGATAGCAGAAACGATCGAGAGATAAAAATGAGCAGTGAATTTTTTTCCAACAAGACCTTTGACCTGCCCTGGGTTGAAAAAGTTATGAATTATTTATCAGGAGAAGGTATAACCCGATCCGCTTTTAAACTGACACAAAACCTGATTGTGCCGATGATGGCGCTGATTATATTTCTTTTTCTCTGGGAAATTGGGGCCAAGCAAGTACAAACCTCTCTGGGCACTCTTCCCGGACCTGAAGCCGTTTGGGAACAATCAAAGTCATTATATGATGAACATAATGTAGAACGCGATAAAGAAAACCAGTTCTATCAACGCCTGCAAAAAAGGGTGGATAAAGCAGTTGCTGCTGGTAAACCCCAGGAAAAAATCGACAAGATCAAAGATCGCCAATACACCGGCCCCGCAACCTTTATCGACCAGATATTCACCAGCCTGTTTACCGTGATGACCGGCTTTATACTGGCTTCACTGATAGCGATTCCACTCGGTATTGTTATAGGCATGAGTAATACGCTTTACCAGGCTTTTAACCCCATCATTCAGTTATTCAAACCAGTGTCACCTCTGGCCTGGCTGCCATTGGTGACCATGGTGGTATCTGCTGTATATGTCACCAGCGATCCGATGTTTTCCAAGTCCTACCTGACATCAGCAATTACTGTGACTTTATGCTGTTTATGGCCAACCATCATTAATACAGCGGTTGGTGTATCCGGAGTCAGCAAAGACCTGATTAATGTCAGCCGAGTGCTACGCCTTGGCTGGTTCACCAAGACAATAAAAATCATTATTCCTTCATCCATTCCGATGATTTTTACCGGCCTGCGTCTTAGCCTGGGTATCGGCTGGATGGTATTGATTGCTGCTGAAATGCTGGCACAAAACCCAGGTCTAGGAAAATTTGTCTGGGATGAATTCCAAAATGGCAGCTCCAACTCTTTGGCAAGAATCATGGTTGCGGTACTGGTGATTGGTTTTGTGGGTTTCCTTCTTGACCGTGCGATGTTGATGTTACAGCGGTCGGTTAACTGGGATAAATCCGCGGTACTCAGATAAGACTTGTTCAGCATAACTGTCACCTTCATTCATTCTGCTTAGGAAGAAATAATGAATTCATATTTAAACATTGATCATGTCGGGATTACGTTTCCAACCGATAACGGCCCTTTGACTGTACTTGAAGATATCAACCTTAAGGTTCACCAGGGTGAGTTTATTTCCCTGATTGGACACTCGGGCTGTGGTAAATCGACCGTACTTAACATTGTTGCCGGTCTTCTAAATGCAAGCACAGGTGGTGTACTGCTTGAAAACAAGGAAGTCAATGAACCGGGTCCTGACCGTGCTGTGATATTCCAGAACCACTCTTTACTGCCATGGCTGACTGTTTACGACAATGTGCGACTTGCCGTTGACCAGGTTTTCAAGAAAACCAAATCAAAACAGGAACGCGATGAATGGGTCAGACACAATCTTGATCTGGTACATATGTCACATGCACTTGATCGTCGGCCTGACGAAATTTCCGGCGGCATGAAACAACGCGTTGGTATTGCACGTGCACTGGCGATGGAGCCCAAGGTCTTGCTTATGGATGAACCTTTCGGTGCGCTGGACTCATTAACACGTACCCATATGCAGGACTCCCTGATGGAAATTCAGGCCAACCTCAACAATACGGTTATCATGATTACACATGATGTTGACGAGGCTGTATTACTTTCTGATCGTATTGTCATGATGACCAATGGACCCAATGCAACCGTTGGCGAAATACTCAATGTTGAACTGGAAAGACCCAGAGATCGTCTGGCATTGGCCGAAGACCCGAAATACAACCATTACCGCGCAGAAGTAGTGAAGTTTCTACACGAACGTCACCAGAACCCTGCTAAATCAATTGAATCCCCGGACATTAAGCACATTGAACCGAAAAACAATGTCTTCAAGTTACCAACTGCTGAAACAACTATCAGTAAACCTTCCGGTAAAGTACTGGAAAAACCGCGACTTGATCTTGGCTTTATTCCATTAACTGACTGTGCGCCACTGGTAGTCGCCAAGGAAAAAGGCTTTTTTGCCGAACAGGGACTGAATGTCTCATTATCCCGTGAATCATCCTGGGCGAATATTCGTGACAAGGTCTGTACCGGCATGCTTGATGGTGCGCAAATGCTGGCAGCCATGCCGCTGATGTCGGCGATGGATAACTATCGCTGTGAACCAATGGTAACCAGTATCAGTCTTGACCTTAACGGTAATGCGATAACTGTTTCCAAGGAACTTTATGGCCGCATGCTGGCAACCAGTGAAGCTGAACTGGACACCGCGCTGGGTTCTGCGAGTGCACTTAAAAAAGTCATTGATCAGGATAAGGCTGCAAACCGACCGCCGTTGAATTTTGCCGTAGTCTTTCCACAGTCATCCCATAATTACCTGCTGCGTTACTGGATGTCATCGGTCGGCATAGATCCTGACAAAGATGTAAGCATTACCGTGGTGATCCTGACAAAGATGTACGCATTACCGTGGTGCCACCTCCTCAGGTTGGCCACTACCTGAGAGCAGGCATGATCAATGGCTGCTGTGTGGGCGAGCCCTGGAACAGCTATGCGGTATCTGAAGGCCTGGGTCGTACCTTGATTACCAGCTATGACATCTGGAACAATCACCCCGAAAAGGTGTTTGCAGTAACACGTAACTGGGCGCAACGTAACCCAAACACTCACCAGGCTGTCATCATTGCATTACTGCAGGCCTGTGAATGGCTGGATGAGGTTGATAATCGCCGGGAAGCCTGTGAAATTTTAAGTGCCGGCCGTTACGTCAATGCACCGCTGGATGTTCTGGAAAAGTCCCTGACAGGTACATTACAGTTTTCCTCAGATGAATCGCCAAGAAGTGCAGCGGACTACAATGTCTTTCATCGTTATACCGCCAATTTCCCATGGCGATCGCATGCGCTCTGGTTTTTATCTCAGATGCGCAGATGGGGGGAAATTGATGATTCCATCAAACCGGAAGTGATTGCGAAGTCGGTTTACCGACCCGAAGTTTATCGCTCCGCCTGCGAGGCCCTCAACAAGCCCTACCCAGAAATCGATTTTAAATCTGAAGGGACTCATGCCGACGGATGGGCACTGATGTGCGGCGATGAGCAGATTCCGATGGGTTCAGATCTGTTCATGGACGAACGTGTCTTTCAGCCGACTGAAATTGAAATGTACATCAAGGCTTTTGAAGGTATTGATACAACCAAAGCCGAGCAGATTCCCGCCTAAAGGACTGCAGTTTGATAAAGGAAAAGATAATGAAACAAAAACTTGTATTAATCGGAAACGGCATGGCTGGCATCAGGACCCTGGAGGAACTGCTGAAGCTTGATGCAGAGCATTTTGACATCACCGTATTCGGTGCAGAACCCCATCCAAATTATAACCGCATCATGTTATCGCCAGTCCTGGCAGGTGAAAAAACCATTGATGACATTATTCTCAATGACATCGATTGGTACAAGGATAACGGCGTTACCCTGAAAACCGGTGACCCTGTAACAGCTATCGACCGTGTAGGTCGCAAAATTACAACCGAGGCCGGTGAAGAAATTGCATATGACAGGCTTCTGATTGCTACTGGCTCTAACCCATTTATCATTCCAGTTCCCGGTCATGACAAAAAGGGAGTGATTGGTTTCCGCGATATTGCTGATGTCGAAACCATGTTAAAAGCCAGTACAGCATATAAAAAAGCTGTCGTTATCGGCGGCGGATTACTTGGCCTTGAAGCTGCCAACGGCTTAATGAAAAATGGCATGGAAGTCACCGTTGTACATCTGCTCGACTCGCTGATGGAACGTCAACTTGATAAGCCCGCTTCGGCATTGCTGAAAGCATCACTTGAAGAACGTGGCATGCAGTTTTTGATGGAAGCCCAAACTGATGAAATACTGGGCGAAGACCGGGTAACCGGCGTTAAGTTTAAAGATGGCAGCAGCGTGGACGCCGATCTTGTCGTCATGGCTGTTGGTATTCGTCCGAATATGGCACTGGCAGAATCAGCCGGTATTCACTGCGAACGCGGCATCGTTGTTAACGACACCATGCAGACCTTTGACCCCAGCATTTATGCTGTCGGCGAATGTGTACAGCATCGCGGTACCTGTTATGGTCTGGTCGCACCTTTGTTTGAGCAGGCCAAGGTTGCCGCCAATCACCTGGCACAGATTGGTATTTCCCGTTACGAAGGTTCGGTAACATCAACCAAGCTTAAAGTGACCGGGATTGACTTATTCTCCGCCGGTGATTTTAACGAACAGGAAGGCGATGAAACGCTGGTATTACGCGACCCGGCGCTGGGTGTCTACAAAAAACTGGTGGTTCGTGACAACCAGGTTAAGGGTGCCGTCATGTATGGCGACACGCTTGATGGCACCTGGTATTTCCAGTTGCTGCGTGAAGGTACTGATATTTCAGCTTTCCGCAACACTATTTTGTTTGGTCAGCATGATATCGGTGATGCCGGGCATGGAGATGAAACCCGCGTTGCCGCTTTGAGTAATGACGCCGAAATCTGCGGCTGTAACGGTGTATGTAAAGGCGACATCGTTGATGCCATTGTTAAAAAAGGCCTGTTTACACTGGATGATGTCAGGGCGCATACCAAGGCTTCAAGTTCATGTGGTTCCTGTACCGGCCTGGTTGAATCCATTCTCTCCAGTACCGTTGGCGAAGGTTATGCCGCCACCCCAAGCAAGAAACCCATGTGTGGCTGTACCGAACATAGTCATGATGAGGTGATAACCGCCATCAAAACACAGGAACTCAAATCGATGGATGCCGTTCGCCATTTTCTTGAATGGAAAACCCATGATGGCTGTGCATCATGCCGCCCCGCCCTCAATTATTATTTGCTGGCCAATTGGCCAGCTGATTACCAGGATGATGCCCAGTCACGTTTTATCAACGAGCGTGCGCACGGTAACATTCAAAAAGACGGGACCTATTCGGTCGTACCACGCATGTTTGGTGGTTTGTGTACTGCAGACCAGTTACGTGCCATTGCCGATGTTTCAGATAAATATAAAGTACCTGAAATGAAAGTCACGGGTGGTCAGCGTATAGACCTGTTCGGTGTTAAAAAAGAGGTTCTGCCAAGCATGTGGAAAGACCTTAGTGATGCAGGTTTTGTATCAGGTCATGCCTATGGCAAGGCCATGCGAACCGTTAAAACCTGTGCAGGTAAAACCTGGTGTCGTTTTGGTACGCAAAACTCCACCGGGCTTGGCGTCAAGCTTGAAGAATTGACCTGGGGATCGTGGATGCCGCATAAGTTCAAATTGGCCGTATCCGGTTGTCCACGCAACTGTGCTGAAGCCACGATTAAGGACTTCGGCGTTGTCTGTGTCGATTCAGGTTATGAATTACACATTGGTGGTAACGGCGGTATCAAAGTGCGTGTTACTGACCTGCTATGCAAAGTGGAAACCGAAGAGGAAGTACTGGAATATTGTGGTGCCTTTATCCAGAAATACCGAGAAGAAGCCCGCTACCTTGAGCGTACCGCTCCATGGGTTGAGAGGGTCGGTTTACAATATTTAAAAGATGTTATTCTGGATGACCCTGAGACCCGAAAGACGCTGTATGAACGCTTTAAGTTTTCACAAAAGTTTGCTCAGGTTGATCCATGGAAAGCACGAGCTGAAGGTGAACAGGCTCATGAGTTTCAAAACATCGAGATTTCGGCTGCTTAAACTTGACGAGTTCCAGTAGCATCTGTCATTTTATGAACGGCCTGATTCAGGAATGACGAGGTCAAGCCAACATCGTATATGGATATACAAGTGCAGCGAAAGGACAGGACTCCGAAGTTGCCCGGAATGTATCTACGGCGCCTTCATTAAATAACAGATGCTACTGAAACTATTTTAATAAATCGCATAAAGTACGAGAAAATATTATGACTAACTGGACCGAAATTGTTGCGTTGGAAGACATTCCCAAACTGGGCAGCCGTGTTGTCAAAACCGATACCATGAACGTGGCGGTATTCAGAACCACGGATGACCAGGTGTTTGCTCTACGTGATGCCTGCCCTCACTTGGGCGGCCCGCTTTCACAGGGTATTGTGCATGGCACCTCTGTAACCTGCCCTCTGCATAACTGGAAAATTGACCTGGCTTCCGGTGAAGCACTTGGCCCTGATGAAGGCTGTACCAACGTATTTGAAACGCGAATTGAAAACGGCAAGGTTTTTCTCAGTCTTAAAAATCAGGACGCTGAAGCTGCCGCATAAAATAAAAATATTCTACGAACATGAGCCAGTCTGAAACCCTGGTGACACATACCACCTGCCCGTACTGCGGTGTAGGCTGTGGTGTAGAAGTCAGTGTCCAGGATGACAAAAGATTCATTGTTAAGGGTGACAAAAGTCATCCTGCCAATTTGGGACGACTATGCTCCAAGGGTGCTGCTTTAGGTGAAACGCTTGATTTGGAAGGGCGTTTACTGCACCCTGAAATTCATGGCGAGCAAGTCTCCTGGGACCATGCACTCAACAAAATTTCCGCTTCGTTTAACGACATCATTGATAAACATGGTCCGGATGCCATCGCTTTTTACGTTTCAGGCCAGCTACTCACTGAAGACTATTATGTAGCCAACAAGTTAATGAAGGGCTTTATTGGTAGTGCCAATATCGATACCAATTCACGTCTATGCATGTCTTCTTCTGTAGCAGGTCACAAACGCGCTTTTGGTTCTGATACTGTCCCCTGCTCATATACTGATCTTGAAATTGCCGACCTGGTTGTGCTCACTGGTAGTAATACGGCATGGTGTCACCCGGTGCTTTTTCAACGTCTGCGCCAGGCAAAGAAAAATCGGCCACAAATGCGTATTGTAGTCATCGACCCTAGAGCAACTGAAACCTGCGACATCGCTGATTTGCATTTAGCCATTAATGCCGGCGCAGATATCACACTGTTTAACGGCCTGCTCATTCACCTTCAACAGGCAGGTAAAGCAGACCAGGATTTTATCGCTAATCACACCAACGATGTTGATGCTTGTTTAACTTCCGCGCAAACTGATGCCGCCTCATTGGAACAGGTAGCAAAAGACTGCGGTCTATCGCCGCAAGATACCAACACTTTTTACCAATGGTTTGCGGAGACTGAAAAAACCATCACGGTTTATTCCCAAGGTGTAAACCAGTGGTCCTGCGGTACTGATAAGGTTAATGCGATTATTAATTGTCATCTGCTGACCGGACGCATTGGCAAAGCCGGCCAGGGACCTTTTTCCTTTACCGGGCAACCCAATGCCATGGGTGGACGGGAAGTTGGCGGATTGGCAAATCAACTCGCTGCACATATGGATTTTTCTACCGAACATATCGAAACCGTTAAAACATTCTGGGATGCACCTAACATTGCAGAGCAGCCTGGATTGAAAGCCGTTGATATGTTTAATGCGATTGCTTCAGGCCAGATAAAAGCCATCTGGATAATGGCTACCAACCCCCTGGTAAGCATGCCTGAAGCAGATACGGTCAGGCAGTCACTAGAGCAGTGCGAACTTGTTATCGTTTCCGATTGCGTTAAACGGACCGATACGACTGAACTTGCCGATATCCTGTTGCCCGCTTTAGCCTGGGGTGAAAAGGACGGCACCGTCACTAACTCTGAAAGACGTATTTCACGCCAGCGGAAGTTTCTGACTGAACCCGGAGAAGCTAAAGCCGACTGGTGGATCGTCAACGAAGTGGCCAAACGCATGGGCTTTGCAGAGGCTTTTGATTTTGACTCAGCCGATAGCATATGGCGCGAACATGCCTCATTGAGTGCTGCCGATAATGAGCAACAACGGGATTTTGACCTGTCAGGTTTACAGAATATTTCAAAATCAGATTATGATCGCCTTCAGCCGGTACAGTGGCCCTGCCCTGGCAATAGAAATATCAATAACGATAGTGTCCAGATGTTTGAAAACCGGCGTTTTTTTCATGCTGATCAAAAAGCCCGTTTCATACCGGTAAAAAGCTGCGATGATTTTCCGAAAACCTCTATCGAGTATCCGCTGGTAATGAATACCGGCCGGGTACGTGACCAGTGGCATAGCATGACCCGCACAGGCAAGGTGGCGAGGCTTTCGAATCATTTCTCTGAACCTTTTATCGAAATTCATCCGGAAGATGCGGCAAGGTTTCTTGTTCAGGAAAATGACCTGGTTACTATCAATAGTCAACATGGAACAATGCATGCCCGTGCTCTGGTTTCCGACAAGCAGAAAAAAGGTAATGTATTTATACCGATGCACTGGAACCGGATGTTTGCCAATGGCGGCAATGTAGACAACCTGGTCAATGCGATAACCGACCCAGTTTCGGGTCAGCCACAATTCAAACACACGCCAGTATCTATTCAGCCTGCAGCGATGGCATGGCAGGGATTTATATTAAGCAATCAACAACCGGCAAAGCTACCCTTCTCCCATTGGGTCAAACAGAAAAAACAACAGGCCTATCGGTTTAGTATTGCTGATGACAAGTTAATCAATGACTGGAACAGCCTGGCTAAAGCGCTATTTCCACAAGACGGTGACTGGATTGAATACCATGACCAAAGCAACGGTTACTACCGCGCCGCATTGATTAACAATAACAAGCTTGTATGCTGTATTTATATTGCTTCTGATAATTCATTACCTGATGACCAGTGGATAGACAGCATCTTCAATGAAGAAACCCTTAGCCCGAACACCAGGATCAACCTGCTTTCAGGCCAACCTCCCGTCAGTATGGCACCAGCAGGAAAAACCATCTGTGCCTGTTTTAATGTTGGCCTCAATACCATTAAAGAAGCTATCGTCAATCAAAAACTCACTACAACCGATCAGATTGGAGAATTGCTTAAGGCAGGTACAAACTGTGGTTCATGTTTACCTGAACTCAAGGAAATTTTAAAAACAGCGGGTAAATAAAAACAGCATGTCAGAGCACAATCTAATGCCTGCCTTAATCACCTAACAACCAGGACAAGGCTGTTTCACGGTCGGTAAAAATCTGAAGATTCCAGTCGCAGTTCCAGGGCAACTCGGTCAATTGCTCAGTCGCTGTAGTAGAAGAAAGACGATAGGATACAACAGCCATTCGATCAATTTCTTTCAAATTACCCAGCTTATACTGGGCTTCAGCATCATAGGAATAAGAATGAAGCTTGTTAACCAATAGTAAGAAAGGCGCCGTCAGATTATCAAGAAGGTATTTATGGTATTCATCCACCATTGCAGATGTCATTTCAACGCCTTCATCGACAATAACTTCGGCGAGATTGTCTTTCAAAAGATTAATTTCTGCAAATGACAAACGTTGCGATTTCATAATTCGAAAATGAATACTGGATAGAATGATTACCTGATTTGTCCGGAAAACCACAAAGAAGCTTCTGGAATCGAATCCAATTCAATGAAATTGGAATATCCCTGAGCGTAAGCCTCGGAGAGAAACAGTACCGGTTCATGGTGATGCGTTAAAAAAGCGACTTTGGAGGAAGATAAAGTATCGGAGCGTTCTGATATTAGATTGCCACATACAAGATGGTCTTCATCAGTCATTCCGTTGAGCGAGTCCCTGATATCGAATAAAACATTCTCAACTGCCTGGTTTTTAATGAAATCCACAACCGTATCGAGTGTTTTTTCCTTTTGCTCGACCGTGGCATTTTCTTCGCATTTGACGAGAAGATAATCAATTTTATCAATAAACTGGGCATTGAACGATTCAGACATATTTCAGATTCCTTCTTGAATATATTTCTAAAAAATTAACTTAAAAAATAAAATTTTCCATATAAAATTGTTTTGACGAGTTGCCTTATTCCCACTCAATCGTGCCAGGTGGTTTACCGGTAATATCGTAAACAACACGAGAAATACCTTCCACCTCGTTAACGATACGACGACAGACATGATCAAGAAAATCATAAGGCAGATGTGCCCAGCGGGCTGTCATAAAATCGATGGTTTCTACTGCCCTTAAAGAAACAACGTATTGATAGCGACGTCCATCACCAGTAACACCAACTGATTTTACCGGTAGAAATACCGCGAATGCCTGTGACACGCCATGGTAAAGGTCGTTTTTGAGCAGTTCTTCAATAAAGATATGATCAGCCAGGCGCAACAGATCAGCATAGTCTTTTTTGACCTCACCAAGAATGCGCACACCCAGACCAGGCCCCGGCAAAGGGTGACGGTATACCATGTCATAAGGCAAGCCAGTTCAACACCGAGTTTACGCACTTCATCC
>JARRJW010000002.1:0-24419 GCA_037388785.1 Gammaproteobacteria bacterium | reverse complement strand
ATCAGGACTTTTTCACGACTGGGATTTACTACCCAGGCAGAGCCGGTAACGTGGCCAGGATAAAGGTCGGAATGAAAACAGTCTTCATGGACAGCGACAAACTGTTTGGCCTGCGCGACATAACCGGCTTCGGTGATCACCGGGGTTGCGTATTCGTTAAGTAAAGCCAGCAGTTCATTCCTATGCATAACGAATGCCCCCAGCTCAGGTCCATGAAGGGTTTTCTACCGCGGCAATTGCAGCTGCGGCAGCTTCATCAACATCACCCTCACGACCGGCAATGGTCAGTCGCCCAAAAGCACCGACTGCCTTGACATCAATAAGGGTAATCTTGGCTGCTTTTTCAGCCTGGTTGGCGGCATAGGTAATGTAACCTGCTGGTTCGGTTTCCAGGATAAACATACTTTGTCCGGGCAGGATCATTGAGCCCCGTCTTTCCTGACGATTGATCAGAACCGTATGGTCAGGCGTCATGCCCCGAATGATTTCCTGCCAGGCAATGCGGCAGGGTTGGCGGTCCTGTTGCCGGGCATGCATTTTATGAAGAATCAGACGGCCGGCTTCCACTACATCACTCTGGTCACGTTGATGGATTACCATTGAGCCATAGTTTCTTTCAACAACCTGCTGTGCCAGGTGGACACGGGTGGCTTTTAAAGCGGTATCGGTTAAACGGTGAACCGCCATTCCAGGAGAAACCTCAATCCACAGACAGGCATCCCCGGGAACTGGCAGGAAGCCCTGTGAGGCTGTCGCGATGTAAGCCGCAAGTTGGGGCTGCAAAGCGTCAATGTAGACATAGGTTCTTAAAGAAATCATAAATATTAAAGCTAAATAGCTTCTAGTGAGAAGGCCATTATAACAGTAAGCATGCTGTTAAATCTCGTTTGTTGTTGATAACTCCATTCAGGCAGATATTTTTTCAAAGTAGAGGTTTGCCTGTTTCAGGGCTTCCTCTCTCTCGTTAAAAAAACTGTTTTCCGTTAATACTTTTGTTAATCCCAGTGCAGCAATACGATTCTTCACCGTGTCACTGGCACCGACGATATAAACCGGTTTGCGGTTACGCACATCTTCGAGAATCAGGTTTTCCAGTGCCAGGGAGGAGGATACACCGAGCGCCGGCACCTCTGTGAAATCGAGCACCAGAACCTCGTGATTTTCCAGTACTGCATGTTTTCTGGAAATTACCTTGGCCATGCCAAAGGTTAAAGGGCCGCCCAAGGAGAAAATCAGGATATTGCCCTTGGCCTCTTTGAGCAGCATCTGTTCATCGCCTGTTAACTGGTTGGCGTTGTCAGATTCATTGATTGTCGTGACAGAATCACTCTGAATCTTGGCAATTCTTTCTATAGTCAGAACGTTGGCGATGAAAACACCAATAGCTACCGCAGTGATCAGGTCAACAAATACGGTTAGCAGGATTACTCCGTACATGATTAGTGCCGCTTTCGGCGAGATGATGTGAACACGTTTGATAAATGACCAGTCAATGATATCCACGCCGACTTTCATTGCGATGCCGGAAAGTACAGCCAAAGGGATACTGGCAGTTAAATCAGCCAACCAGATTATCACAACCAACAGGATGGCAGCGCGAACCAGGCCGGAAAGTGCTGAGCTGGCGCCTGTTTTGATGTTTAGAACAGTACCCATCGTGGCCCCCGCACCGGGCAGGCCTCCGAACAGTCCTGAGAACATGTTACCAACACCTTGTCCGAGCAGTTCCTTGTTGGCATCAGCTTCTTTGCGGGTAAGATTTTCGGCGACCACTGAGGTTAACAAGGCATCAATTCCACCGAGAACCGCCAGTACAGCGGCATCTGCAAACATAATAATCCAGTGGTGGGTATCAAATACCGGCATCTGAAAATCCGGTAATCCGGTTGGAATTTCACCGATTTGACGGATATCCAGGCCGGACAGTAAAAAAACAGTAACCAGGCTGCCGGCAATTAATGCCATGAGCTGAGGTGGCATATAACGGGCCCAGCTTTTGGGGAAAAACAGGATCAGCAGAAAAGTCGAAACAGCCAGCAGGGTTTCTGCAGGCTCAATATTGCTGATCAGCCCGGGAAGCGAGGTAACACTGCCCAGGACTCCGCCTGGAGGCGTAGCATGCCCGAGAAATGGAGCCATTTGTAAAACAATCAGGATGATGCCGATGCCGGTCATAAATCCGGAAACCACCGTATAGGGCATCATGGTGACATAGTGTCCGAGTTTGAAAATGCCAAAGAGAATCTGCAGGAAACCGGCCATGATGACAACCGTGAACGCCATGGCCATACCCTGTTCCGGATTAGACGCTATCAGGTTGGCAATAACGGCTGTCATGACAACGGTCATGGGGCCGGTTGGTTCAGAAATCAGGGTTGGCGTTGAGCCGAACAGGGAAGCGAAAAGACCAACCAGAATTGCGCCATATAAACCGGCAGCTGGGCCAGCGCCTGAGGCAACACCAAAAGCCAGGGCCATGGGCAGGGCGATAATTGCCGCGGTGAGACCGCCGAATATGTCTCCCCTGAGGTTATTAAGTCGAATATCGTTCAGTAACTGCATGATTTTTACAGGCAAATGCTGGAATGTGGAATTTAAACGTATTCAAGACAAATTGATAAGTGAATGTTTCGATACGATACATCGATGATTGTCGATTTGTACGATAGTTTTCTGTTTTGAATCTATATGTTTTTACTTTGCAGTCGGTTTCTTTGAGTCTATGCTATGGTAAAAAAATAATATGGATTCCCTATCCTGGTTCCCTGGTACCGGCTTTTGAAGAATATTCGCCATGATCCGGGACATTCAATAACTTTATATAATTGACAAAATATGACTACAGAATCTGGTAAAGCGGAAATCAACCCGGATGAACTACCTTTTGTGGCGCCCAGTAGAAAACTCACTTTTGCGGCACCCATAAGATGGATGCGCCTTGGCTGGAATGACCTGAAACGTGCGCCAAAACAGAGCCTCAGCTACGGTTTAGTGGTTTTGCTGCTGAGTTACCTCATCAGTTACTCGGCCTGGACTGTAGGCAGTTTCTACCTCATGGTAGCCATGCTTTCAGGTTTCATTTTTATTGGCCCGGTGATGGCAATTGGACTGTATTCGATCAGCAAGCAATTACAAAATGGCTATAAACCTGCGCTAGGTTATTGTATCCGCCAGGAACGCAGGCATCTGGGCAGCGAGCTGGTGTTCGCCATCATTTTGTTGGTGGTTGTGCTGGTTTGGGCGCGTGCAGCGTCGATGATTCATGTTTTCTTTCCAACCGACGGCAGCCAGGAATTAGCTGATTTTGCATTATTTCTGGGTGTAGGTTCTGCGGTCGGTTCAATTTTTGCCGGGGTGGTCTTTGGTGCAAGTGCATTCTCTCTGCCAATGATCATGGATAAAAACGCTGACACGGTAACGGCTGTACTGAGCAGTTTTAATGCGGTGTTTAGAAACAAGGCGGTAATGATCTTCTGGGCGCTGATTATTATGCTGTGTTTGCTGATCAGTTTTTTAACTGGATTGCTGGGACTGGCTGTCCTTATGCCAGTAATAGGCCATGCAACCTTTCATGCTTACCAGGAAACCATTGATGCCAGCCAGTGGCCGGATTACCAGAAAAATGATGAAGCTGGTTAATCAGTAGACGTAAAAAAACCGCTACCAGAATAATCCGGTAGCGGTTTTCAACCTCTAAAGTAAACGCGTTACTTTATTTCAGCTTATCTTGCTGGAGCAGGAGCTGGAGCAGGAGGCGCTGGCGGAGCCATTGGAGCTGGCGCGCCGTAAGGAGCTGGAGCACCGTAAGGAGCTGGAGCACCGTAAGGCATTGGGGCACCGTAAGGCATTGGGGCACCACCATAAGGCATTGGACCATAACCGTATGGACGATATCCACCGTATCCGTAGTCTTCGTCATCCCAGAAATCTTCCATTTCTTCCATCCAGTAGCGTGGATCCCACTCGTCGTATGGGTTACAACCTGGGATTTCTCCGTAAGGACCCCAGCATTTCCAGTCTTCATCAGAACCCCAGAAAGCAGAAGCAGTTCCAGCTGAAAGAGCTGCAATAGCTGCGAGAGAAATAAGTGATTTTTTCATGTGTATCTCCTGAAAAATGTATATTTGGCGATTTGTTACAAAGAATGATTATAGTTAAATTTTTTAATAAATCAATAAATAATTAAATACTTATATATTTTTAGTCCTCCTTGGGAATTTTATTCTTTATTAGTCTCTTAGTCGCTGATAATGCCTGGTTCAGGTTACGTTTAGCGCCTTCACTAAGAGGATGGCCTAATTCAAAAGTATAGCCCCTTATTCTCAATAACCAACATTCCGGTAGGGTACTTTGGTTAACCTGAGTACAGACATGCATTAGAGCCTGAGGTGACATGGCATGGCTGGTAATCGCCATAGTACTGTCAGGACTGATCTGTTCTATTGAATAAGTATTATCAATGGTCATGTCTGCATCGACGAATATGACTCTTTTTCTGTTTTCTAAATCCGTGCAATGTTCGATTTGCAACTGGAAATCGGTCAATACGTCTACATCATCGAAATTAGCACGGATAAGTTCATCATGGAATAGGTAACCCAGTGCATCATCACCACGAGAGGGGTTGCCCCAGGTAAATACCAGTGTATTGGCAGCTGTACTCAAGAACAGTGGCCATCCGAATGTTTGTGCAACCGGTCGACGATTTCTCCACTGGCATTTAGCAGTTCAACTTCCAGCGGCATTTTACCCATTGCGTGTGTCGCGCACGAAAGGCAGGGGTCATAGGCCCTTATCGCGACCTCAACCTGGTTCAGCAGGGGTTCGGATAATTCGTTGCCATTAAGGTAATCAACCGCAACCTGGCGAATGGATTCGTTCATGGCCTGGTTGTTGTTGGTCGTAGAAACAATCAGGTTGGCCTTTTCGACCAGACCATCTTCATTGATTTCATAATGGTGAAACAGGGTGCCACGCGGCGCTTCAATAACACCGATACCTTTGGCTTGCAGGTCTCCCTTGTTGACCAGGTCATTGCCTGAAATATCAGGGTCATCGAGTAGCAATTGAATGGACTCGGTACAGAAAAGCAGTTCAATCAGTCTCGCCCAGTGATAGGCCAAAACAGACTGCACGGGCTTATCCTGATTAAAAGACCTGAATTTTGTTCTCTCAGCCTCGGCCAGAGGGGTCGAGATAAAATCACAGTTGTTTACCCGGGCCAGGGGACCGACACGGTACCAGCCGTCATCAGGGCCAATTGACTTGATGAAAGGGAACTTCATGTAGCTCCAGTTTTTAATACCTTCGACAATATATTGTTCATAGTCAAGCACATTAACCTGATCAAAAATGGTCTCGCCATCCGGGGCATTCGCCCTGAGACTGCCGTCATAGATTTCCAGGCCGCCGTTGGCGTCTACCAGGCTGAGCATATTGCTGTTAATGGTGGCAAAAGTTTTGTGGTATTCAGGCTGCTGGTTGATGATGTTTTTAATCAATTCAACAGCTGCCTGGGCCCATTCAACAATCTGGCCGATATCTTTTTTCAGGTAATTAATATCTTCCCGGCTAAGTGACTTGTTGACACCACCTGGAATGGCACCAGTACCATGGACCCGTTTGCCGGAAGTTATTCTTATAACTTCCTGTCCGTATTTACGCAGCATGACACCCTGTTTTGCGATTTCCGGATGATCTTCTATAACGCCAACGATATTGCGATGTCGTACTTCATCGTCATAGCCAAACAGTAAGTCCGGTGAGCAGAGATGAAAGAAGTGCAGGGCGTGGGATTGCAGCGTCTGACCGTAGTGCATCAGTCTACGGACTTTTTCTGCAGTCGGGCTGATAGTGGCGTTAACCAGAATATCAGTTGCCTTGGCTGCTGCCAGATGATGACTGACCGGGCAGATACCGCAGAGTCTTTGTACCAGCACTGGCAGTTCCCAATAGGGGCGACCCTGAATAAACTTTTCAAATCCACGAAATTCTGCAATGTGCAGGCGCGCCTGTTGGATCTGGTTGTTTTCATCCTGTAATAACGTGACCTTGCCATGACCTTCTACTCTTGTAAGCGGTTCGATGGCAATGCGTTTTAAATTTTCAGGATGCTTGGCGGTTTCTAGATTCGACATATGCGTTTCCTTTAGATGTCAGTCATAATGAATCTGCTCGTAAGGAAATGAAATCGGTTTACCTTCGATCAGTTCAGTAAGAAAGGTCCATATCGTATCGCCCGATGGGGGGCAGCCAGGCAGAAAATAATCAATTTTCACCACCTCGTGTATCGGGTGAACCTTGTTCAGTAAAAGCGGAATTTCAGGGTCACTGGGAATCATCGGGTTATCGATGCCGACACCGTTTAAATAGGATTCCTCCAGGCATTCTTTCAATTCAAACTGGTTGCGCATTGCAGGAATGCCACCATTGACAGCACAGGCGCCCAGGGCAACCAGGGTTTTACAGTTTTTTCTGAAATCTCGAAGTACTTCAATATTTTCCGCATTGGCAACACCACCTTCAATAATACCTATATCGCAGGGACCAACTTTTTTTATGTCATTGATGGGACTTCGGTCGAATTCAACCAGCTCAACCAGTTCAAGAATACGCTCATCAATATCCAGAAAAGACATGTGACAGCCGAAACAACCACATAGGGACGCTGTTGCCAGTTTGATCTTCTCAGTCATCGGATATGTCCTTTTCGACCCTGGATGGGTCATGTAGTGCCACATCACCAACCTGGTTAATAGGTTGATGGTCATACAGACGCTGACCAATCGGCTGGTTATAACCAATGTCCTTGGGGAGTATTGCGCCGACCGGGCAAACATGTGCCGCCTTGTCGGTTTTGCTGAAACTGGTATCACCCAGTTTTCCGGACGCGCTGTTTACAACCAGGTGGCGATTTATACCGCGTTGATGAATAGCGAAAACCTGCTTGTTGTCAAAGTCATTACTGGCGCGCACGCAAAGTTCACAGACAATGCAGCGGTTATAGTCAATCAGGAAGTCAGGGTGTGAAGCATCAACCTCACGTCTTGGGAAAAAATGCGTAAAATGGGGCGATAACATTTCACAATAATAAGCCACTGCCTGAAGCTGGCATGCGCCGCTTTTTTCACAACCGGGACAAACGTGATTGCCTTCAACGAACAACATTTGTAAAAGATTTTGTCGCTTGCGCTTTATTTCAGCTGAATTATTTTCAACCTCAATGGCTTCTGAAGCCGGAAGGGTGCAGGCCGAAAACTGTCTGCCATTGATGCTGACGATACACAAACGGCAACTACCATGAGGCTTGAATTCAGGGTTATGACACAGGTGCGGTATGTATTCACCTGCACGCAAGGCAGCATCCATGATGGTATCGCCATCTTCAAAAGGGATGGTCTTGCCGTCAATCTTGAATGTTTTTTGATCAGTCATGGTAACCGCCGATGTGTGACTGGGTATCATTACGGCCGGTAAGTTGTCTGGACTCCTCAAGGGCTGCATCCAGGTCAAAAGCTGGTTCGAAACTCTGCTTGCTCAGCCGGCGATTGATCAGCTCGGGAAACTTCTCAATCAGGTCAAGCAGGGCAGTCGATGCAGTAACCCCAAGGCCACAATGACTGCTGGTATGCATCAGGTCGGCAATTGACTGAATCTCGTCAAGGTCGAAGCGGCTGGCGTTTCCATTGGCAAGTTTAATGGCCAAATCATCCTGCAGTGAAGTGCCTACCCGGCAGGGTGTGCAAAAGCCGCAACTTTCGTGTTTAAAGAACGCCGTGAAATTTTTTACAATTTCAAACAGGTCCCTGCTTTGGTTAAAAACCATGAAAGAGCCAGCCGTGGAAAAATCTTCAAAACTGATGGTTTGATCAAATTCTGCAGGTGAAAGAAGATGGCCGGCAGCGCCGGCGACTTGCACCGCCTGGGTTTCATGTGCGCCGCAGTCGGACAGGATCTGTTGAATCGATGTACCAAACGGATATTCATAAATTCCCGGTTTGTCACAGTCACCTGAAATACTGATCAACTTGCTGCCACTGGATTTATCGGTACCTGTTTGCCGAAACCATTCTGCGCCATGCTCAACGATACCAGCGGCTGCCATAAAGGTTTCGACGTTATTAACAACTGTTGGTTGATTAAGGTAGCCATGGGTGACCGGGAAGGGGGGGCGGTTGCGTGGAATGCCCCGTTTGCCCTCGAGTGATTCAATCAGGGCTGATTCCTCACCACAAATATAAGCACCGGCACCAAGATGAATATCGATATCAAAATCAAAGCCGGTTTTTCCCATAATATTTTTACCCAGTAGGTTTTTAGCGCGGCGTTGTTGAAGAACCTGGTTGAGTTTTGGTAGTAAATAATAATATTCACCGCGCAGGTATAAATAACCGTTTCTGGCACCTGTAATGCCGGCACATAGCGTCATGCCCTCAACCACCTGGTCGGCATAACTGTTAAGCAATACTCTGTCTTTGAATGTACCGGGTTCGCCTTCATCTGCATTACAAATCACATGTTTTTCAGTTGCCCTGGCCTGTTGGCAGAACAACCATTTTCGGGCGGTACTGAAGCCGGCGCCACCACGACCACGAAGTCCGGCGTTTTCAATCATTGAAAGTGCTTTATCGGCTTCATTGGAAACCAACTTGCTTATAGCTGTTCCATTGCCGCTGACCTCGTTAAGCAACATGTCTCTAAGCTGAATATTATCGGAGATGCTGAACAGTTCACTGGGCCAGGAGTTGACGGGCAAGTTCTGATCTATACAGGCAAAAATCTGTTTTAACACCTCGGTATTCACATTGGCGATAGCAAGGCCATTAACCAGTATTGCCGGTCCCTGGTCGCCCATGCCGGTACAGGATGTCAGGGAAACGTTGACTGCAGTGTTTTCAGCGTATTTATCCAGGATGTCCTGATACAGAGTCCTGTTATTCTGAAACTGATCGATTATGTTGTCACTGATGCGAATGTCATAGCGGGTGCCACAGGGAGCGTCCAGAAAATTGTAAAAATTGGCAATGCCTTCTATTTCTGCAGCGGGCATTGACAGCTTTTCTGCCAATGAATCAAAAAAAGCCGCGGAAAAATCCATGCCCTTGCGATAGGCCAATTGCAATATCTGGAGAAGTAACAGCTTGTCCTGGGCATAGTGATGCTTGAAGTGTTGCCTGATTTCCTGAAAAAGCGTCTCAGTATCCATTTTTTATACCGTTGCATCAAAATGGGTAATTAATAGCATACGGTATGGGGTAATCAAGTGATGATTTGACAAGTGCTTGATTGAAATCAAGCGCAGGTTTTATTGCTTTATTATTAACTTCTTCTATTAGTTAATGCTGTTTGTAATTTTCTGTAATCTTGTCAAAATCATGTGATCTGTTTTTTGGTTGTTGATTTGAACAGGTTGCCAAAGCGTAAGCCCTTAGTTTGGGAGGATGGAGGATACTTTTTGGTATTTTTACAGGGAGCTTGAATGCCCTGTTTTGAATAAGAATAAAATGAAAATAACATTCGGCAGAAAGCTGAATATCTGAATTTTTCGACTGCACCTGAATAATCGATAAGATATATTTCTGAGCATTCTACAGACCTGCATATGCAGGTCTTTTTGTTTTTGGTATTCAGGTTATTTAGTGTAATGTTTACGCTGTATTTTGCTTTCAGGAAATCATTTTTTTACTCAGGAGAATCTCATGTCAACTAAAACTGTTTTTAAAAATACCTTTTTAGCGGCTTCCATTCTTGTTGCAGGCCAGGTCTCAGCGCAAAATGGTATGGCACCAGCTCCGGGACCAATGATGTATGGACAACCTCCAATGCCACCAGCACAGGATAACTACTATCCGGCACCACCAATGAATCCTGAAATGATGCAGCGCATGATGGAAAACCAACAGAATAAGATGCAGGAGATGCATGCCAAACGTCAGGCGATGGCGCAGGCCAAGCAGCAGCAAGTGCAAAAGAATGCAGGAAAAAAGGAAAAGCTGTGTGGCAGTCATGGTAACAAAATGAAAAAAATCATGGCTGAGCGTCAGCAACAACGTCAGGAAAGACAAAAACAAATAGAAGAGCGCATGGCACAAAAGCAGGCACATATCGAGCGTATGGAACAAAGCCTCGCCAATATTGAAAAACTCATGCAGGAAATGATCGGCTTGATGAAACAGCAATAAGTAAGTTGTCATGGTGACAATAGACTATTTCAGCGATGTTTTATGTATCTGGGCCTACGGAGGGCAGGTCAAGGTAGATGAACTGATCAATCATTTTGGCGAACAAATTGAATGGCGTTACCGCTTCATTCCAATTTTTGGCTGTGCCAGGGAAAATATTGAAAAAAACTGGTCAGAAAAAGGGGGATTTGAAGGGTTTAACCAGCATTTACAAACTGTCGCCAAACAGTGGAATCATGTCAATTGTCATCAGCAGCTCTGGATGCAATGCAAACCAGCTAGCTCCATAACGTCCCATGTTGTTTTAAAAGCTGCTGTCCTAATGCAGGATAAAGGCCTATTGGACACACGGCGTCTTGATCGATTCGCAAGACGTACACGCTTTGAACAGTTGATGTGGTTGGTCAGGCAGGCTTTCTTTGAATTCAATCATGACATATCTCGCATGGATAAATTAAAACCTCTGGTTACCCAGGCAGATATTGACTGGCAGCAACTTAATCAATTTATCGAAAATGGTGAAGCCTTTGCCGCGCTCTATTCTGACGATGAGCTAAAACGTGAACACTGCGTGAAAGGCAGTCCAAGTTTTGTGCTGAATGAAGGCCGCCAGGTGCTTTATGGTAATGTTGGATATCGTATTGTGGAGGCCAATATTGATGAACTCCTGAATCGTGAACACGAGTCTTATGGAGCCAGCTGGTGTTAAGTGCTGAAATTGCCGGAGTATATGCTGGGGTGAAAAGTGTCTGATAACAGTTTAGGTGAGGTTTCACCAATAGAAGCATTCAAAATGATTGAGAATGACCCGCGGACCGTGCTGGTTGATATTCGCTCATCTATGGAATACCTGTTTGTCGGTCATCCAGTGGGGGCTGTTCATGTGGCCTGGATAGATGAACCGGATTGGGATGTTAATCCTGACTTTGTCCGCGAGATACGTAAGCTTATGCTGGGTGGCCTGGCGACAGCGGGTCAACAGCAAACAGCACCGGTTATTTTAATCTGTCGAAGTGGTAAACGTTCCAAAGAAGCGGGTGATTTACTCGTCAGGGAAGGCTTGAAAAACATCTACCATGTTGATGAGGGTTTTGAAGGTGAAAGAGATGAACATCATCACCGCAGCAGTGTTGGTGGATGGCGGTTTCATGGATTACCTTGGGAACAGTGTTGACTTAACAATGAATATTTCAAGACTGTATGCTTTCTGCCATGATTTTTTTCATCTTAAAAAAAGGGCTTTGAAATGTATCGATATAACCTATTAATCACTATCCTGGTTTTTCTTGTTATTGGACTGGGTGGCTGTGCATCAAAGTTGACCGGGGATAGTTATACGCGTGATGAAGCCCGAAAACCCCAGGTTGTTCATTCAGGCACAATAGAAGCTTTACGCCCTGTCAAGATTGAAGGAACAAAGACTAATATTGGTTCGGCAGCAGGCACTGTCGTCGGCGGGGTCGCAGGCAGTAAGGTCGGCGGTGGCAAAGGCTCTATTGTCGCTGCAGTCATTGGAGCTGTTGCCGGAGGAATGGCTGGAGCGGCTATAGAGGAAGGTATTACCAGGACACAAGGCGTTGAAATTACAGTTAAAGAAGATAGCGGTGTTTTACGTGCCTATGTTCAGGAAATGAATGAAGGTGAGATCTTTCGTATTGGTGACAGGGTACGTATTTTGACGGTTAACGGTAATTCGCGAGTTACTCATTATTAATAGATGTTTTGGAATGACAGCTGTCATACTTTCGATAAAAATATTAGCTAAACTATCAGTTGGCCGGCTTTTGATTTCGGATAGAGGTGATACGCCACTTTCCATCTGAGCTCTTGACCAATGTGAAACTGCTCCACAGGATACGATCGGGACCAGCAGTACCTTTGATTGTATAAAGTGCGTCTGCCAGAGCGACATCGGGACGAAGGAAACGTACCGATTCGACCTTTAGAGAGCGGTTCCCAGGATTCTTTTTGCTGCTTCGTTTCATGCCAGCTGTTGCTGCCTCAAGTCCTCTTCGCCACTCACCGCGCGATGTCAATTGATCTACATTCAAGTCCATTACGGCTTTCACTGCCTCCAGGTCGCGTGCTTGCCGACCAGCCACATAAGAATGAAGTACCATACGGACATTCTCTTCACTCTGTGCGGAAACGCTCAGCTCGGTGGACTGTTGACTGACACAGCCGCTAAGGACTAATGCAGCGAGAATAGTTACAAAGGATATATGTTTAGTTACTTTCATATGGTAAAACCTTTTGCGTTCGTTGGCTGGATATAAGCAAGACTTCAGCGGTCTGGTATTTTCAGACATACTCTAATCAGGATTTAGTATAATAAAAATATGAAGCTAAAAGAGCTTAATAATTATGCCTAATATCTTTCTGGGAGTTTCTGGTCACGGATATGGACATTTATCCCAGATAATCTCAGTTGCCAACAAAATAGCTAATTATATTCCTGAAACCAAGTTTGTTATTCAATGTGACCTGCCGACACAAGTTATATCAGAAAGGCTTAACTCTGAGAATTTTGTGCATCTTCCTGAAAAGCTTGATGTTGGCTTAATCCAACCAAATCCATTAGAGGTGGATGTTGAATCCTCTTTAAATTAAACGATAAATTTGACAATGTTCATTCAACTTATTCAGTTCGTGAGTATTTATATAGAGATTTGATGGCATCGGTTGATGGTATCGTGAGCAAGCCGGGGTACGGTATTGCAACGGAAGCCGTACATTACCAACTGCCATTTCTTTTTACTTGTCGAGGCGACTTTCCAGACGAACCTGATATTGTAGATTGGCTTAAATCTTATGGTCGTTCTGAAGAAATAGATCAGAAACAATGGTTATCCGGAAATTTTGGAGATAATTTAATCGAGCTGATTCAGCAATCACCAAAAGCTAAGATTAAATGTAATGGAGCTGAAGTTGCTGCAAAAATCATCGTTGAAAAATACCTGTTAAATTAACCACCAATCAGTAGAAACGGCAGATCTCTTTTCCGAAATAAATTCCTATGACAATCTACATCAACAGATTTGAGGGAATTTTATCATTTCTTGATATCGCATGAACAAAATAGCGGAAGCAGTTAGAGGTGAAATCAGCCCCCATGGACTAGAAATTGCTGGCAAACTGCCATTTTCCACCAACTGATTTGATTTTATTTTCAGAAAAATCTTACATACAGTCCCGATCCTGCTTGCTAAGCTTAAACCGTCGCATATGGAGGCAGGGAGCACAGTGACACGGATAATGGAAATAGGATGAGTACATCTCCAAACTAGAACCTCGCTGTAGCCTGCTACATCGGGGTTTCTTTTTGTTGCAATCTCAGCCAATATGGCAGTTTATGTTATTTAATGAGGACTCGCTGAGGTGAGTGCTTAGCTCAGCGGGATTTTGTCGAGTAGACTGAACTTTTCAAACTAATTGAGTATGTGATGTAAAAATGGTTAAAAAGCTATTTAAAGGAATAAATGCCGAAGCCAGTCAAAATGTCCCCAAGACAGAACCACCTGGTCTATCTGAGCTAAGAGAACACATTCATGCAAAATACCCGATCCGTCATTTAAATTCACGTCATAAGAAATGGATTGAAGATTTATCAGAGCATGCTGTCTACGATAAATCCGATGTGATATTTGAATCGGGGGAAAATTGCTCTCATGCTGTTTATCTTCTTCAAGGCTCGATAAGCCTCAAGGCAGACGATGGTAAATACAAAATCATCCACCATTCTGATGAATCAGCCCTATATCCTCTTGCAAGAGTTAACCCTAGACAATATACCGCTAAGGCTCTGAAACCCAACACCATATTACTTTGGGTGGACCGTAAATTGATTAAGAGTTGCATAAATACGCAGCTAAGAGGTAAAAAGACCTCTAAGAGTTCAGACAGCTACCTTGTAGAGATTTTGCCAGACGCACACCCTGATCAGTTCTAACTAGCAGTTCATCTCATTTCTTGAAAACAGCGAAGAAATCGAAGTTACTCATCCCTGGGATCGAGTCTTCTAGAGATATTTATCCAATTACTCAAAATATTCTCAATAAAATAACGCAAATATCACTTCGCAATGATGCGGATTCATATTTAACTGCAAGTGTTGGTGTTTCAATCTATCCTTTGGAGTATATGGATGCTGATCAGCTGCTTGCAAACGCTGATGAAGCGATGTATCAAGCCAAAAATGTCCGAAAAAATCAATTCTGTATATTTAATGAAGCTTGTCTTGACTAACTTCATTGGAACTTGATAATCATTAGCAGCAAGACATAAATCTGAGCATTTACTGGGGTTGCATTTATAATCATTACAGAGTTTTCTACCTGAAAAACCAATATCAGGCGATTGGAGAAATTTTATGACTTTCAATATTTTGACACCTGGTAAGCTTAAACAATTTTACCCCTTAGAGAGCCTTGCATATGATGAAGTCAATATCATCTTAGAAAAGGCTTCAGTAAAAAATGTTACAAGGGGCAATATCATTTTTGCTCAGGGAGACGATGATACTGATGTGTATTATCTGCTGGATGGCCGCATTCGTCTTGAATCTGATAATGGTGCTGAATTTATTCTTGATTCAGAATCTGAACAGTCTTTTTATCCCATTGCCAATATTAAACCTAGAAAATTCGCTGCCTATGCGCATTCGGATACTGCTTCACTTGCGGTAATACCAACCAAAATTATCGAAACATTTATTTTTCACCTTGAGAAAGATGAACTATGGGCTTCAGGTTCAATACCGATAAAAACTGAAGAGCGTATCTTTGATAGCGACTGGATGATGGCATTAAAAAGTACGCCCTTGTTCCAGAAACTGCAGGATGAATACCTTAACCAGTTATTTCATGTCATGGACGAAAAAAATTACAAGTCTGGTGAAGATGTCATTACCCAAGGCGAGCCCGGTGATTATTTCTACCTGATTAAAGAGGGTATCTGTGCAGTGTTTCGGCAAAAGGATGGCAAAGAAATTGAACTAGCCAAACTCAGAGTCACAGATTCTTTTGGTGAAGATGCTCTGCTAACCGATAATCCACGTAATGCCACTGTCAGAATGATTAGCGACGGAACACTTATGAGGATTTCCAAAAAGGATTTCCAGCAATTCATGTTTCAGCCAATTGTTCAATCGGTCGTACCTGATCAGGCCCAGGCACTTTTAAGGTCAGGCGCTATGATAATTGATGTGCGTAAAAATCGTGATAAAACCGAGAAACTTGAAAATGCCAAATACATTCCACTATTTATGCTCAGAAATCAATTGAAACGCCTGGATAAGACGAAAGTTTACCTGATCCTATGCGATGATAGCCATGACGGTGCGATAGCTTCTTATCTGTTTAATAAATTTGGTCTTAATGGTTATCTCTTGCATGGGGCAAATGCACTTAAACAGATTTGATAATTCTTTAAATTAAAAGCAGAGCCTTGGTGATTTTGCATGAGTGATAAGTCATTATTCTGAGAGGCATGGAAAGCCCTAAATATATTTTCAGTAAGACTTACATTCTGGTACCCGTACAGAGAAAACACCACCATCTGCCGTTGTTAAATCCATAACCAATTTATCTGCTTCGTATTCACCTGGCTCAGATTCCATTAAGCTTGATATTGATTGGAACTGGATGGTTTCATTCTAAAAGGTTTTCAACGGCTTCAGAAAGATCAAATTCATGGGTCTGGTCAAAGAAATGATTGGCTCCGGGGATATAAGTGACTGGAATATTTTCCCGTTCCAGTTGGTCACGCCAGCTCTGTTTCAGGCGTACATCTTCGGTACCGATAATCATATTGACCTTGTCAGAGAACTGTCTGATCAGGCTAATCAGTTTTTTGGGGTTCCATTCATGGTAAGACATGAAACTTTTGGCAGTTGTTGGATAAGTCTGGCAAAACGCCAGATGATAGTTTGATATTCCAGAGTCATCAGATGCGATGGCCTGGCGAGCCTTGGTCTCAGACTGTTTTTCCATTGAGTTATTTTCGCTGTCTGACAGGTAAGCCATGCTGATAAGGATACCCAGGTCGACCTTTTCTGCCTGAGTCTTTCTCATGTACTCCAACAGGGGCAGCGAACCAGCACTATGACCCACTAATGTCACATTTTTACCGGTTTTTTTGGTCAACCAGTCAACCCAAAACTCAATTTCAGCGCGATCATTTTCAAAATTATGAGTGTGTATCGCTTCGCAGGGCAGGCTTTGAATACGTTTATCCAGTCCCAGGGACAAGGTCGGGGTCAAAACTGTATAACCCGAGTCATGCAGTGCATTAGCCAGACGTTTGACCGTGTGAAACTGGTTTGTCTGCAAAAATCCATGCAGCAGCAGAACGGTTTTGTACTCCGGTTCTCCCTGGAAAAATTCTGCCTGAATGGTCTTATTGTCCGTGGAGTTAAGTTCAATGATTTCAGCATAACTGCCGGAAAATGCGAAAAGTAAAATGAAACCTGTTAACAACCTTGAGACCTGGTAGGGCATCAGTCACATCCTTATTATTTATTTTCGCTATCGGCAATATTTTCCTTAACTTTAGTACAAGCGGGTGACTAACGAAGGCCTCTTAGATATTACCATGGCGATTTAGATGGAAAAAATCAATCAAAATGTATATTCTTAGCGGCCTAAATTTTAATGGATAATAATTATTTTCTGGCTCTGTCATGATTAAAATTGGTGTACCAAAAGAGATGCTGCCCGGCGAATGTCGTGTTGCATCGACCCCGGAAGTGGTGAAAAAACTGGTTTCCAAGGGATATGAAGTCCTGGTCGAAACCGGCGCTGGCGTAGGTTCGCACTATTCTGACGACGCCTACCGGGAAGCCGGTGCGCAAATCGTCGATACCCATGAAGCTTTTTCTGCTGACGTTGTCATCAAGGTGAGGAAGCCAAGCCTCGACGAAATCAACAGTATGAAGGATGAAGCTATCGGCATCGGTTTTATCGAATCCTGTGAAGATGATGATGTCCATAAGGCGATTTTCGCAAAAATAATCAGCTTCATGGCGATGGAGCAGATTCCACGTATATCCCGGGCACAGCCGATGGATGCACTTTCATCCCAGAGTAATATAGCTGGTTACCGGGCCGTACTGGAAGCCGCCGCACAATATGGTCGTTTTGTGCCGTTGATGATGACATCTGCTGGTTCAGCGAAACCGGCACGCGTCGTTATTCTGGGGGTCGGTGTAGCCGGTTTGCAGGCCATTGCCACCTCTAGACGCCTGGGTGCCGATGTCTATGCTTACGATGTACGCCCCGAGGTCAATGAGCAAATTCGCTCGCTCGGCGCCAAGCCTATTGAACTGGAACTGGAAGAAAGTGGTGTCGGTGAGGGCGGTTATGCGCGTGAGCTGTCTGAAGAAGCCAAGCAGAAACAGCAGCAACTGCTTTCAGACGAACTTTCTAAGGCACATATTATCATCTCCACGGCCTTAATTCCCTGTCGGCCTGCACCTGTACTGATCAGTGAAGAGGTGGTCAGTAACCTCAGGGATGGCTCGGTGATCGTAGACCTGGCTGCAGCCAATGGTGGTAACTGTCCTTTATCAGTGCCAGATGAAGTGATCTGTAAAAATGGGGTCATTATTGTCGGACATACCAATTATCCATCCATGATTTCTGCCGATGCCAGTGCCTTTTATGCCAGAAATATAGCCAACCTGCTTGAAATCATGGTCGAAGATACAGATGCTGGACTGCAGTTTAAAAACTTTGAAGACGATGAAATCACTGCAGCGGCTTTGCTTAAACCATCAGACTAAATTAACAGGATTTTCAACATGCCTGAAACACTCGTCGCTTTATACATTTTCGTGCTGGCCTGCTTTATTGGCTACTATGTTATATGGGGCGTCACCCCATCCCTGCACACACCACTTGTGGCATTGACCAATGCTATTTCCGGCATCGTGATAGTTGGTGCCTTATTGGTCACTGGTCTGGAAGAGGCTTCTGCGACTGCAGAAATTCTCGGCTTCTTTGCGGTGTTACTGGCATCCATCCATGTTATCGGTGGCTTTCTGGTCACCAACCGGATGCTTTCCATGTTCAAGAAAAAAGATCGTAAGTGAGGTTTGACTGATGGAATTATCAGCTAACAGTCAGGCTATAGCCTATCTGGTTTCAGCAGTTCTGTTCATATTTGCACTGAAAGGCTTAACTCACCCAGCTTCTGCGAGAAGGGGCAACTATTTCGGAATGGCGGGTATGGCAATTGCCATTATTGCGACGCTTCTGGGAAGTGAGGTGCAGTCTTATGGCTTTATCATTGCCGGTGTTGTTGCCGGTGCAGTGATAGGCTCTGTACTTGCGGCCCGTGTTGAAATGACAGCCATGCCACAACTGGTTGCTGCCTTGCACAGTTTTGTCGGTATGGCCGCTGTTCTGGTTGCGATTGGCACCTTTATCAATAAACAGGCAGCCGGTTTGCTCAACCCGGTACTGATGGGTGAACTGTCCGCTGGAATTATCATTGGTGCGATAACTTTCAGTGGTTCTGTGATTGCATTTGGTAAACTGCAGGGCCTGATTTCAGGTGCGCCGGTAAATTTTAAGGGACAACATGCACTAAATGCATTGATTGCCCTGGTAACCATTGGATTCGGCGTGCATTTTGCCATGACCGGGAGCATCAGCTCCCTGGTTATCATGTCGATACTGTCATTCATACTGGGCTTTACATTGATTATCCCAATCGGTGGCGCCGACATGCCAGTGATTATTTCCATGCTAAACAGCTACTCGGGCTGGGCCGCTGCGGCGACGGGTTTTACATTGCAAAACAACCTGCTGATCATTGTCGGCGCAATTGTTGGTTTTTCAGGTGCAATTCTGTCCTACATCATGTGTAAGGCCATGAACCGTTCCATTATTAACGTTGTCTTTGGCGGCTTTGGTTCAGAATCGGCAGGCGAATCTTCTGCTGCTGCTGAAGCTATCCAGAAAGGCGTGAAGTCAGCTTCTATCGAAGATGCCATCTACTGGATGGAAGATGCCAACAAGGTGATTATTATTCCAGGCTACGGCATGGCTGTAGCCCAGGCGCAGCACGCGCTGAAAGAATTCATGGAATTGCTCGAAGCACGGGGCGTTGAGGTAAAATTTGCCATCCATCCGGTTGCTGGACGTATGCCTGGCCATATGAACGTATTATTGGCCGAGGCCGATATTGATTATGACCACGTGCTGGAAATGGATGAAATCAACCCCGAGTTTCCTACCGCCGATGTTGCCCTGGTGGTTGGTGCCAATGATGTCACCAACCCGGCTGCCAGAACTGATCCGTCAAGTCCAATTCATGGTATGCCAATTCTTGATGTTGATAAGGCACGCAATATTTACGTTATCAAGCGTTCCATGAACCCCGGTTATTCGGGTGTTGATAATCTGCTTTATTACCAGGATAACTGTTCACTCATCTTTGGTGATGCCAAAGAGGTTTGTGAAGGACTGGTGACTTCCCTGAAAGGTGGTGGGCACTGATTGTTTGCTTACTGAAGTGGCGGAAGTTTCTGTTGAATCGTTGAAAAGCGTTGGGTCCTGATATCGTTTTCCATCTGTACTTTTTCAGGTAGCTTGAATTGATCCACGTAAGCCAGTTCCCTGTTCTGGTAACTGCCATAAAGTAGCTTAAACAGTTTTTGGCCGTAAGACAGTGTCGTCACAACATGGGCTTTTCCGCCAAGTTTATGTTTTTTCGCGTAATTCAACAGCTGCTGCCGGTTTTTAGCGGTTTTGATAAGTAAAGTGTATTTTCCTGCCGACTGCTGGCGTATCCAGGCTGACTTGGCCTGCTTGATGGCTTCCGCTTTTTTTCTTTCTGCCTCGGCAATGGCATCCAACTTTGCCTGCAGTTCAGCTGCATAACTGATCGCGGCCTCTTTCTCTTTTCGGATTTCATCGATAGCCTGCTGCTGCTGTGCCTTTTGTCGATCCGACAGATAACAGCTGAATACATCCGTAGACTGTTTCTTTCGGTTCCAGGTCATTAGACGATTGACCTGATCATCCAGTGAAGAAGAGGGGGCATTGGCTGCAGGAGGTAAACGCAGGCTGTTCTGCAAATAGATAAATGCTGACTGAAGCCGGGCATAAGCGATGTAATAGTCAAGCGTGTTTTTAACTGACTGTTCATAGCCGAAAAGCTGTGAAATGGCGCCGCTGCCATCTTCAGGCATTAGCTGGTTCGATGCAGCCTGGTGCAGAGCTGAAGTGACCCTTTCGCAGTGGCTCAATGAAAAAAGTTCACGTTGTTTCAAGTAGCTGAAATAGGCAAGTTTGACTCTCAAAAATTTGGCAGCAAAAATGACAGTATTCGGATCCTGGCTGCCTGTGGCATTTTCCTTGAGGTAACGTGCTCTTTCCAACCGGTCAATCAGGCTATAAAGATCGAAGGCAACGTTTTTACCGGCGGATAGCCAGCGCGTCAGTTCGATGTCATTTAAAGGGTCGGCTTCATGGTTCAAACCTGGCGCATAGCGGTTAAGGTAAGCGCTGAATTTATCCTTTTCAACCATTTCACTTTCCGGAAACAGGTTAGGTATGAAGCCCAAGAGGTTATCCAGTGAGCTTGACAGTTCCGGGATGGTTATCTTTTTTGCACCGTCCAGTCGCAAATCACTTAAAGGGGCAAGGGAGGTGCCGGAGACCATCAATACTTCGTCATAAATTGATTCAATTTTGGCGAGTTTTAATTTTGAAATCAGTAGCAAAATCTGGTCACGCCTGAAGGCTTGCTCATCATCGAGGCTGTAACGGTTTTTTCGATAGATTTCGAGTTCTTTTTCAGTGTCCTTGCTGACCTGCCGGTTTAAACGGTCAGCAGATTTTGCGCCACGGGTTTTCCAGAAAGCCGCTGCAGCCTGGCTGACTGTACCAATATAGAGTGGCAGCTCGGTTTGTTTTGGCTGAGTGTTATCCTTTGCCTGCATGGCTTTGGCGATTTCAAGCTGTTGAAAACGGTATAAACCATCATCAAGAATTTTAACCAGGGTAAGTAATTCGTTGGGTTGGCTGTCAATGTGGGTATCCTGGTTATTTTTGCCAAGAATGCGGTTAACTGACTGGTCAACGCGCAGCTGTACAATATCCATCGACTCAAGTGAAGCCCTGTTATCAAGTATTACGGCTTCAAAATTCTCTTCAAACGTCTTCTGCTTATAGGAAAGTGCGCTGCTAACAAGGCTTTTTTCAGACAATCTGGCAACAGGGTCAACTGATTGCTCTGCATCTGAAAACGTTGAAACACAAAACAGGCAGACGAACAAAAACATCATCGCATTTATATGGCGCGTTGAATGGTAATGAAAAATGCCTCGCATGTATTTTGTCATATTCTTTATAAATTAAAGTCAACAGCGGTCTGGCAATGACAGACACTGTGACTTCTCATATCATAAGTATGAATTAATTTAGCAGTTTTTATGCCATTAACCTAAAAACACATCAGAAATTCACATAGATGGACGTTCACGGTAATCACGCCGATATTAATAATGAGCTTATTGAGCAGTGCCTGTTGAAAGACCGGCACACGCTGCATCGGCGTTTTAAAAGCCTTAGTAAGCGTTTGCAGCAAAAATTGCCTGCCGATCAGGGCTTTTCCCGGTTGCAGTCGGCAATTCATGCATCCATGAAGACGGTGGCGCTGCGGCAGGCGCGATTGAATATCAGTTTTCCCGATGAACTGCCAATAAACCAGGAGCGGCAAAAAATTTCCGCCCTGATAGCCAGTCACCAGGTTGTAATTCTTTGTGGCGAAACCGGTTCCGGGAAATCCACCCAGCTGCCGAAGATCTGTCTCGATATGAATCGGGGTGTTTATGGTCGCATAGGCCATACGCAGCCACGAAGACTGGCAGCAAGAAGCCTGGCCAGTCGCATCAGCCAGGAACTGGATCAGCCCCTGGGAGAGACAGTGGGATACAAGGTCAGGTTTAAAGAGCATGTTAAACCACAAACCCGGGTAAAACTGTTGACTGATGGTATGTTACTGGCCGAGATCCAGCAGGATAAATGGCTGAATGAATACGATACCCTGATCATTGATGAAGCGCATGAACGCAGTCTCAATATTGATTTTTTACTGGGGTACCTGAAGTCACTGGTCAAGCGTCGCCGTGATCTGAAAATTATCGTCACCTCGGCAACCATTGACCCGGAACGTTTTTCACGACATTTTAACGACGCACCAATAATCAATGTCAGTGGCCGGACTTATCCGGTCGAGGTGCTATATCGTCCACTGGAAGAACGTGCAGATGATGGTGGCGATGGGATGCTGCAGGGTATTGTCGAGGCCATTGATGAAATCAGCCGAATTGATCGGGGCGATATCCTGGTATTTCTTTCCGGTGAAAGAGAAATCAGGGAAACCACGGAAACATTGAGAAAGCACAAACTGGGCCTCACAGAAGTATTGCCTTTATATGCACGTTTAAGTCCTTCAGAGCAAAGCAAAATTTTTTCAGCTTCGGGCAAGCGGCGCATTATCCTGGCAACCAATGTGGCTGAAACCTCGTTAACCGTGCCAGGCATCCGCTATGTGATCGACACTGGTTTGGCGCGTATCAGTCGCTACAGCCATCGTGCCAAGGTCCAGCGTTTACCAGTAGAAAGAATTTCTCAGGCCAGTGCTAACCAGCGTAAGGGGCGCTGTGGTCGCGTTGCCAGCGGCGTCTGCATTCGCCTCTATAGCGAAGATGACTTTACTGCCAGGCCCGAGTTTACTGAACCTGAAATACTGCGAACTAACCTGGCGACGGTCATCCTGCAAATGAAAGTACTGCATTTTGGCAATATTGAAAATTTCCCTTTCGTTGAAAAACCCGAACCGCGCATGATTCGTGATGGCTACCGGGTTTTGCATGAAATTGGTGCTGTTGATACCGATGAACGCATCACGCACCTGGGTAAACTGATTGCCAGGTTACCGGTTGACCCGCGCTTTGGGCGCATGCTGCTGGAAGCTTCTCAAAGCGGTTGCCTTAGAGAAACACTGGTGATCATTTCGGCGCTGTCGGTGCAGGACCCGCGTGACCGGCCGATGGACAAGCAGCAGTTGGCTGACGAAGCCCACCAGGAGTTTCGTGAAGAGACTTCTGACTTTATCGGTTTTTATAAACTCTGGCAGCACCTGCAGGAAAAAAGGCCGCACCTGTCACGCCGAAAGTTTAACCATTACTGCAGGCAGCGCTTTCTGTCCCCGACACGCGTCCAGGAATGGGTCGACATTCATCATCAGATACAGCTGCAAATGCATGACATGGGTTACCGGGAAAATGAACAGCCCGCCCAGCATGACACCATTCATCAAAGCCTGTTAACAGGATTGCTCAGTCATCTTGGCTGTAAAACCCAGGGCAGGGAGAGGGACTATCTCGGTGCAAGAAATACCCATTTTCATCTGTTTCCCGGCTCGGTGCTGTTTAAACAAACACCTAAATGGGTGATGGCTGCCGAGCTGGTTGAAACCAGCAGACTCTATGCCCGCACGGTTGCCCAGATTGATCCGAGGTGGATCGAGTCCTATGCCGGGCACCTGGTAAAACGGCATTATTCCGAACCGCACTGGCAGAAAAAACGCGGACAGGTTGCTGCCTATGAACGGGTGACACTTTATGGCATTACAATCATCAGCGGCAGAAAGATTAATTACGGGCCAATCAACCCGGAAGAAGCCCGTGAAATATTTATCCGTTTTGCACTGGTTGAGGGCGACTTTGAAACGCGGGCAAAATTCTGGCGGCACAACCAGGAACTGCTGGAATACGTTCAGGACCTGGAGGCACGTTCCAGGCGGCGGGATATCCTGGTTGATCCGGAGGTCATGTTTGAATTTTATGACAAACGTATACCGGAAGGTGTTTACAGCAAGGCACAATTTGAAAGCTGGTTAAAAAAAGCGACGGTCAGGCAGCCGCGCCTGCTGCACATGGACCAAAAAGACCTGATGCGACATGATGCTGGCCAGGTTACACAAGACAGTTTTCCTGACAGCGTCAAGCTGGGTGAGGTTATGCTGCCACTGGAATACCATTTCGATCCCAAGGATGAGGAAGATGGGGTCAGCCTGGTAGTACCGGTCGCACTGATCAACCAGGTATCGGATACCCAGGGTGACTGGCTGGTACCCGGATTATTAAAAGACAAATTAATTGCATTGTTAAAAAGTTTACCCAAGCAATATCGACGACAACTAGTACCGATACCTGATACTGTC
>JARRJW010000001.1:0-31468 GCA_037388785.1 Gammaproteobacteria bacterium | reverse complement strand
GCCAGGCAGGAACATAGGGCTCAAGACCAAGATTGATAACCCGGACCGGCGTTGTCATTAAAGGCTCATAGTGACTCGCTCATGAGCAGTCAGCTCCATGTAGATAGCATCGAGTTGTTTTTTGCTTGAGGCTTCAAAGGTTACGGTGACAGAAAGCCACTTGCCATTTTTGCTGGCACGCATACTGGCACATTCATGGTTAACGGTCGGACAGTGTTTCTGCACGATCTCAATTACCACTTCATGAAAGTCAGGTGCATTCAACCCCATCGCCTTGACTGAAAATTCACAGGGAAATTCAAGCAGGGTTTCATGGTCGAGTGACTTGTCATCTGAAAAACTGGTCAAGTGTTTATCCTATTCAAGCATCATCATTACGTTATCAATCAGGTTGCCAAAGAAGCCACCTTCAGCAACGGACTTGAGAGCGACCAGCGGTTGCTCTGCAACGATGTTACCGGAAAGGCTGATTATCAGGCTGCCTAGTTGCTGTCCTTCAGAGATGGGGGCAGTGATTTGGGAATTCAATTGAATCGATGCTTCCAGGTTGTCATATTGATTTCTTGGAATGGTGATGAACAGGTCTTTTTTGATGCCGACAGCAAGGTTATCGGCATCACCTTTCCAGACCTTGGCTGTTGATAGGGCGTCTCCAGCGGAATAAAGTTTATGGGTTTCAAAAAAACGGAAGCCGTAATTGAGCAGTTTCAGGCTTTCCTCTTCACGAGACTTCATGCTGCTGGTTCCCATGACCACGCTTACCAGTCGCATGCCATCACGCTTGGCTGATGATACCAGGCAGTATCCTGCGGCTTCAGTGTGTCCGGTTTTTAATCCGTCGACAGACTTGTCTTTCCATAACAGTTTGTTGCGGTTGCTTTGTCTGATGCCATTAAATTCAAAATCCTTTTGCGAATACCACGGGTAGTATTCCGGAAAGTGGCGAATGGTCGCCATCGCTACTTTTGCCATGTCCTCGGCGGTCGTGTAATGGTCAGGATGGGGGAGGCCGGAGGAGTTAACAAAATTGGTGTTCAGCATACCGAGTTTCTTTGCCTGGGTATTCATCATGCTGGCAAAAACAGATTCACTGCCGGCGATATGTTCGGCAAGGGCAATGCTGGCATCATTGCCGGACTGAATAATCATGCCCTTGAGCAAATCGCGGATTTTTACCTTTTTGCCAACCTCAATAAACATTTTTGAACCGCCGGTTTTCCAGGCTTTCTCGCTGATCACTGCTTCGTCATCCAGGCTGAGATTGCCGGATTTCAACTCATGAAATACCACGTGGGCAGTCATCAGTTTTGTCAGGCTGGCCGGTTCCAGGCGGGCGTTGGCATTTTCCTCTGAAATGATATGGCCGCTGTCGAAATCAATCAGTAAGTGACCACTGCCAGCAACTTTGGGAGGTGCAGGAGTGGGAATGGCTGCCTGAAGGGTGGTGCTTATTAAAAAAGTCAGGATGAAACTGATCGTAGCCAGAGATTTAAACACGGTGTTTTCCTTTGGTTGGTCGATTCAAAATATTCAGCAAGTGTTACGAAATAAACGACTAAGAGCAATTGATGAGAACCCTAATTTTACGGGGAAATAGCGCTTTACTCCATATCGCTTTGCCACAAATGACGGAAATCATTAACTGCACTGAGCGCATTTGTTATTTTCCCGAGGGTTCGCTAAACGGAAGTCTGTATTGAAAAAACATTTAAAAAAATCCTGGTTGATTATCTTGCTGATGGCCATCGCAGGGCTATCTGCATATTGGCTTGTTCGGTCAATGATTTTGCTTATCTACCCGATGCGGCCGCTCTTTGTCAGTTTTAACAATCTCTCGGGCAGCACTGTCATCAGCATCAATATCGATCACGGCAATTTCAATACCCAGGAAAAAATCCAGCTGATGCAACTGTTTCCGGGAGAAAAGCGTTATGTTGCGCTCAATCATGAACCTGCGCAGGGTTTTAACGTGGAAATTAATTATGCAGACGGTAAAAAGTTTGATGCCTGCATTGGCAGATTCAGCGAAAGCTGGCACTTAAATGTCGATATAACTTCGTCCGCTGTCGATGTTGTTGAAGTCTGGTAATCAGCAACCGGTTATTCGATGACAATTTTGATATTCTGAATGCCGAGCGATTCCAGTTTTAGATTGATATTGTCGGCCATCTCAACCCCTGTAACCGGCCCAATCTGCACACGGTAGATCAATTGGCCATTAATATTGGCCTTGTTTATGCGTACTGGCTTGTTCAGTTGCTCCAGGCGGGCTTTCATTCTCAGGGCGTTGTCATAAACGCCGAAGGCCCCTGCCTGGACAAAGATTTCCGGGTCTGCGGCGCCACTGGCATCCTTGTGAACAGTGGGATGGGAGGCGGTATAGGGTTTGGCGGGATTAATGGCACGAATCTCCACCAGGCCAGTACCATTACGTGTGATATCAAGCTTGGCTGCAGCAACGTACGAGAGGTCAATGATGCGATTTTTGTGGAACGGACCGCGGTCGTTGACCTTGACAATAATCTGTCGGTTATTTTCCAGGTTGGTAACCTCGACGTAGGTGGGTAAAGGCAGGTTTTTATGTGCGGCTGTCATGCCGTACATGTCATAAGTTTCTCCGCTGGCTGTCGGGTTGCCATGAAACTTGTTGCCATACCAGGATGCAATGCCGCGTTCCACAAAGCCCTCGGAGCTGGGCAGCACATGATAACGTTTACCCAGTACCTCATAGCTTGGCCGATTGACGTAAGAACTACGGGCCTCATAACGGGGTACTGCATTTGGGATACTGTTTATATCAACGTATCGGTCGGGGCCGCCGTCTTTTTCCTCAAAAATAGTGGGCCCGCAACCTGACAGGCTAGTCAACATGGCAACAACAATGCCGGCTGCCAGATACCTTTTTAGACCCATCAATATCATGAATTGTCAGACTGCAATGCTTTTTTGATTTCCTGGCTAAGCTGGTAAACGGCCATGGCATACATGTTACTGTGATTGTAGCGGGTAATGACATAGAAATTATGCAGGCCTATCCAGTGCTCCTTGCCTTCATCCAGGGTCAGCTCAACCAGGCTGACTTTCTGCGCAGTATTGTGATCACCCTGGTATTGAATACCGGCATCTTTGAGTTTGCCGAGCATAATGCTTGGTTTCATGCCGGCTTTTATAAATTCAATGTGCTTATCGGAATCGACTTCGGTGGCAGGCATGGTTACCGGCTGATCTTTACGCCATCCGTGTCGGCTGAAATAGTTGGCGACACTACCGATTACGTCAACGTTGTTATTCCAGATGTCCCTTCGGCCATCATCATCGAAATCAATTGCGTAATGGCGATAGGACGAGGGAATAAACTGTGGTTTTCCCATTGCTCCTGCGTATGAACCGGTTGGCTCAGTGGGGGCCATATTTTCTTCACGACTTAACTGCAGGAAATTTGACAGTTCACTGCGGAAAAATTTACTGCGTGGTGGATAGTGAAAGCCAAGCGTGGTCAGGGCATCAAGCACGCGGTAGCCTCCGGTGTGTTTGCCATATAGCGTTTCTACGCCGATGATGGCAGTTATCACTTCAGGCGGAACCCCGAACTTGTGATAGGCATCATCCAGGGCCTTTTTGTTGGCCTTGAGAAATTCCACACCACCTTTGATACGCGCGGGTTTCAGAAAAATATTCCGGTACCTTGTCCAGGTCAGGGTTTTCTCCGCAGGCCGGGCAATGGCATCAAGAATCGACTGTTTCACTTCAGCCTGATTCAGGGTGTTTTCCAGCGCCTTGGCATCAAACCCGTGTTTTTCGCTCATTTCCTCAATGAAAGTCGCTTTTTCCTGCTCGGCGTTTGCAAATAACTGGGTGGAAAAAAGCAGTGATACTGAAACAAGTAGTCTGGTGGTTGATTTATTCTTCATGTGGGTAGCAGTTTTCTGTGTGTATGAATGGACATTAAAATACCAAAACCGGCCATAAGTGTTACCAGCGATGTTCCGCCATAACTGATCAAGGGCAGCGGCACACCAACAACCGGAAGAATACCGGATACCATACCGGTATTAACAAAAAGGTAAACAAAAAATACCAGTATCAAAGAACCGCCAAGCAGGCGACTGTAGGTATCCTGGCCACGTGAAGCAATGTACAGGCCCCTGAAAATAATCAACAGGTAAAGCATCAGTAAAATGACGATGCCAATGAAACCAAATTCTTCGGCCAATACCGCAAAGATAAAGTCAGTATGTCTTTCTGGCAGGAACTCCAGATGGGACTGGGTGCCATTCAGCCAGCCTTTGCCATATATGCCTCCGGAGCCAATCGCAATTTTCGATTGAATGATGTGATAGCCGGACCCCAGCGGATCACTTTCCGGGTTCATGAAGGTCAGCACACGCTGTCGCTGGTAGTCCTTCATGAAAAACCATAACGCAGGTGCCAGTGCAGCCAGGGAAGCCAGTGAAGCAGTGATAATTTTCCAGCTGATACCGGCAAGAAACAGCGCGAATATGCCGGCACTTGCGACCAGTAATGAGGTGCCAAGGTCGGGCTGCTTGAAAATCAGCAGTACCGGAATGACGATCATCAGCAGGCTGAAGATCAGGCGTTTCCAGTCCGGGGGCAGGGCTTTTTCTGACAGGAACCAGGCGATCATCATGGGTACGGCAAGCTTGACCATTTCGGACGGCTGGAATCGTATAAACCCAAGGTTTAGCCAGCGTTGAGCGCCTTTGCCGATATGTCCGAAAACCAGAACCGCGACTAAAAGGCCGATGCCCACCAGGTATAGCCACGGGCTCCAGCGTTTCAGGGTTGCCGGGTGTATCTGTGCCACCGCCACCATGATGCCGAACGCAAAACCGAGCCTGGCCAGTTGCCTTTGCACCTGGCCGAGGTCCTGCCCCGAGGCCGAGTAAAGTACGATTAATCCAAACCCGCATAGCAATAAAAGACCGACCAGCAATGGTAAATCAAGATGGATAAAATCCAGTTTTCCCTGGGGCTTGACCGGCCCGGATGGCGTCAGGTCCTTGTCGGGTGCAGAAACAGGCATCAGAGAGTGTTTTCCTGTTTAGCCTGGATTTCTGCGATCTGCTCGGGTGACAGCAGGTAGGCATCCATGATTTTTTTGGCTATCGGGGCAGCAACTGAACCGCCATGGCCGCCGTTTTCTACAATCACGGCCACAGCGATTTGTGGGTCTTCGACCGGCGCATAGGCAACAAACAAGGCATGATCGCGGTTTTTCTTGGAAACTTTTTCTTCATCATATTCCTCATCCTGTTTGACGCTGAAAACCTGAGCGGTACCTGTTTTACCGGCAATCCTTTTTTTCGGAATCTCTTTTTCGATCGTGCCAATGTCCTCGGTACTGTCTGCCATGTTGACATGTTCGATATGGCTGACAATGCGGGGTGCCTTAAATACGCCGCCGTTGGCAAAGGCTGCAGTGGCGGCGGCAAGTTGCAAAGGTGTTGACAGAAAATATCCCTGACCAATTCCCATGATGAGAGTTTCACCGGGATACCAGGGTTTGTCGTGTCTGCGTCTTTTCCATTCCCTTGAAGGTAGTAAGCCGGGTAATTCTGCGCCGAGATCAATGCCTGTGCGTGAACCGAAACCGAAATGGCTTAGATATTCCTGCATATTGGTGACACCCATGTCATGAGCCAGCTGGTAATAGTAAACATCACAAGACTGAACGATGGAGTCATTCATATCAACCCAGCCATGACCGGTTTTTTTCCAGTCGCGGTAACGGTGCGAATGGTTTGGCAGACTATAGAATCCCGGACAAAAGGTTTTATCATCGAAGGTGGCAAAACCGGTTTCCAGGCCGGCCAGGGCGACAAAGGGTTTCAGGGTCGACCCGGGGGGATACTGACCCCTGATGGTGCGGTTAAACAATGGTTTGTCCGGTGAAGACTGCAGCGCCTGGTAATCTGACGTACTGATACCTTCAACGAATAAATTAGGGTTAAAACCGGGTTTACTGGCAAGTACCAGGACACCTCCGGATTTTGGGTTTATTGCTACCGCGGCACCGATTTCCTCGCCAAACGCATCCATGGCGATTTTCTGCAATGCCGTATCCAGATGCAGGTGAAGGTTATCACCGGAAACCGGCTGATGTTTTTCCAGTACCCTGATGGTTCTGCCGGTGGCATTGACCTCAACGCGCTGCATACCGACTTTGCCATGCAGGTTATTTTCATAGGATTTTTCTACGCCGTTTTTACCAATATGGGTAGTGCCGGCATAGTTGGAGTTGTCTATGATCTGAAGTTCCTGTTCATTGATCCTGCCAACATAACCCAGCACGTGAGCAGTTTGATCAGCCAGCGGGTAATGGCGCAGGAGTTTGGCTTCTATATCCACCCCTGGAAAGCGGTGACGGTTAACCGCAATAATGGCCACTTCTTCAGGTGTCAGGTTGATTTTAAGCGGAATACTCTCAAAACGTCTTTTCTGCGATTTTAATCGCGTAAAGCGGGTTAACTGTTCTTCATTGATGTCAATCAGGCGGGAAAGCTCTGTCAGCGTGCTATCCATATCAGTCACCTGTTCCGGTGTGACTTCCAGGCTGTAAGTTGGCTGGTTTTGAGCAAGTATTACGCCGTTGCTGTCATAGATGAGTCCGCGCACTGGTGGCAGTGGCACAAGTTTTACCCGGTTGTCCTGCGAGAGGGTGACATAGTGGTCATGGCCGGTTATCTGAAGTTTCATCATTTGCAGGATCAGCAGTCCAATGCATAACGTCACAACAAATCCCGCGATAACCGCCCGGCCAAGGAACAGTTGGCTTTCTACCAGGTAATCTTTTATTTGTGTTCTAAGCATACGAACAATTACAGCTTACTATCTAGTCTGTGCCGTATTTCACCAAGAATGATAAACAGCCATGGCCAGATAAACAGGCCAACAACCGGCTTTAACCAGTATTCTTTGCCAGGGTGGATATCGGCGGTTAAGCCGAGAATCCAGAAATGAATAACGTGTTCCAGTAAAAGCAGGGCAAAAACCACGAGGCTTTGCTGCCAAAGAGGAAAAATGCGGGTGCGCTGGTAAATGTTGAGCACCAGAAAGGCGATGATTGACTGTGTCAGGGCATGTAAACCAATCAGGTTTCCGGTCATTACGTCCAGTAAAAGGCCGGTAATCCAGGCGATGGTCATGCCAACATTTTCAGGGGTGGTTAAACACCAGTAAATCACCATCAGTGTCAGCCACTGGGGGCGTAAATGCATCGCCCAGTCCGGAACCGGCACTATGGTCAACAGCAATGCCAGAATAAACGAACCAAAGACCAGGAAAGGTGCTTGATGAACGCGAGTATTCATGTGGCGTTGTCGTCCTGTCCAGATGTTGGTGATGAATCAGTTTCCGGTGGCTCTGTTTCTTCAGGCGTATTTTCCTGTCCGTTGTCAGGTTGGTTCTCACGAGGCGTTTTGCCGTCATCCTTTAAAGCTTGTTGCTTAATGATCCAGACCAGTAACACTTCACGGGCTCTGTCTAAATGTGCGAGGGGTTCGGCGCTGATAGTGGCGAAGTGCTGGCCGGGTTCCTGCGTGACTGATGTGACTGTTGCCACAGGATAACCGGGAGGAAAAATGCCGCCAAGACCGGAAGTGACCAGTTGGTCACCTTGCACAATGTCGGCATTTCGTGCCAGAAAAGGCAGGTTAAGGCTATCGATGTTACCTGTGCCGACTGCGACTGTTCTCAAACCGTTACGCAGTACCTGGACCGGCAACGCATGGCTGGCATCCGTAATCAACATGACGGTCGAATGTAAAGGTGATGTTGAGACCACCTGGCCCATCACTGCGTTGGCATCCAGCACCGGCTGGCCTTTGAAAACACCGGAACGGCTACCTTTGCTGATGACAATCTGCTGACGATATGGATCGAGTTCAACTGATGAAAGTTCGGCAATAAGTACACGTTCACCGACCTTGAAGGAAGAGTCCAGCAAGTTTCGCAAACGCAGGTTTTCAGCCTCCAGTGCCTTGAGTTTTTGCAGTCGCGCCTTGAGACGCATTTTTTCCTTTTTCAGTTCCTGGTTTTGCTCGAGGATGGTTTGTTCATCCGCGGTTACCTCCGTAATCCACTGCGAAACTTCCTGAGGCGCATCTGCCAGGAGGTAGATCGGGTAGGTCACGATGGAAATGAAAGAGCGCAGCGGTTGCAGTACGCTGGTTCGATGATCGAGGATCATCAGTATCAGCGCCATGGTCACCGCAACAAACAGTCGGGTGGATAAAGCTGGGCCGGCAGCAAAAATCTGTTTGCTAATTGTACTTTAACTCCGATTGAAACCGTTTATTCAACTGTGAACAAGTCACCGCCGCGTTCATCCATCAGTTCAAGCGCACGTCCACCGCCGCGGGCTACGCAGGTAAGCGGATCTTCAGCAACAATAACCGGGAGTCCGGTTTCCTCTTCAATCAATCGGTCAAGGTCACGCAGCAGGGCGCCACCACCAGTCAGTACGATGCCGCGTTCGGCCACATCGGCACCGAGCTCGGGAGGGGTTTGTTCAAGTGCCTTTTTAACGGCATTGATAATACCCGTGAGGGGCTCTTGCAGGGCCTCGAGAATTTCGTTGCTGTTGAGAGTAAAGCTGCGGGGCACACCTTCAGCAAGGTTCCGTCCTTTGACTTCAATTTCCCTGACCTCGTTACCTGGAAATGCCGAACCGATTTCCTTTTTAATGCGCTCAGACGTGGACTCACCAACCAGGGTGCCGTAGTTTCGCCGGATGTAGTTGATAATGGCTTCGTCAAACTTATCACCACCGATACGCGCAGAATTGGAATAAACGATGCCATTTAAAGAGAGGATGGCGACTTCGGATGTTCCACCGCCAATATCCAGAACCATAGACCCGCGAGCCTCTTCAACTGGCAGACCGGCACCTATGGCGGCGGACATGGGTTCCTCGATGAGGTATACCTCACGAGCACCGGCGCCAGCAGCTGATTCACGAATCGCACGGCGTTCAACCTGGGTTGAGCCACATGGAACACAGATCAATACACGAGGGCTGGGGCGAATAATTTTCGATTCATGCACTTTGTGAATGAAATACTGCAGCATTTTTTCGGTGACAGTGAAGTCTGCTATCACGCCATCTTTCATTGGGCGGATGGCGGTGATGTTGCGCGGGGTTCTGCCAAGCATTTGTTTGGCATCATCACCAACGGCTGCCACGGATTTCTGTCCGCCCCTGGAAGGATCCTGGCGGATGGCAACAACAGAAGGTTCATTTAGTACAATGCCCTGGTCCCGGGCATAAATAAGGGTGTTCGCGGTGCCAAGGTCAATTGACAGGTCATTCGAAAAAATTCCACGTATACGTCTTAGAAACATTAGCTGAGTGATTCCTTTGATGGATAATGATTAGAGTGGCAGCAATGCGCAAAATAATTGCGTAATCTAGCAATGCTTAGGACCGACAGCAAGATGCGGGTGTTAAATACCTAATTAGGTACATTATATAGATATATCGACTACAAATGTCAGCACATTTTAAAATTATGACTAAAGTTATGCCAGATAATGCCGATACGCATGGTGCTAAATGAAAATAATAAGGGGAAAATGAATGTCATCAGGAAATAGTTTTATTCAATCAGTCGATGATCGAACTAAACTTGCTGGTGCGAACAAGCTGGAAGTGCTTCTGTTCAGCCTTGGGCAAGATGAACATTCGGACCGTGACGAGGTTTTCGGTATTAATGTTTTCAAGGTACGCGAGGTTATGCGAGTACCTGAAATAACGCATGCTCCTGACATGCCTGAGGCGGTTGAAGGTATGGTAAGTTTACGTGGGACTATGGTCCCGGTGGTTAATCTGCCAAAGTTTTGTGGCATTCAATCCCAGAATAAGCCCAATATCCTGATGATTACCGAGTACAATAAGAACGTTCAAGGGTTTCTGGTAGATTCTGTTGACATGATCCAGAGGCTCAGCTGGGACCAGGTCAAGGCGCCACCGCCAATGTTGGCCAGTCGTCTGGGTGGTTTGGTAACAGCGGTAACAGAGCTCAAGGACGGACGTCTTGTCATGATCATGGATGTTGAAAAGGTACTGGCTGAAACAGCCGGATTCTATGATGACGACATGCTGTTCGAAGGCATTCTTACCAATGAGCGTAACCAGGCGCATACAGTAGTTTTCGCGGATGATTCCAGCGTAGCCAGAAACCAGATCAAGCAAACCCTGGATCGTCTTGGTTTTCGTCATCTGAGTGCAACCAATGGCGCTGAAGCCTGGAAAATGCTGAAAAACATGGCTGAACACTGTGAAGCGACTGGTCGAGATATTCACAACGAAATCAGTCTGATTTTGACAGACGTGGAAATGCCGGAAATGGATGGCTATGTGCTGACCAGGAAAATCAAGGCGGATCCTCGTTTTGAAGGTATTCCGGTCATCATGCATTCATCTTTAACAGCTGGTCAAAACAAGAGTCTTGGCAAAAACGTGGGTGCTGATGATTATGTTTCCAAGTTCCAGCCGCGTGAACTGGCCACCAAACTGGAAGAAATGGTTCACGGCACGGGTCGAGTCAAGGACTGAGTGCTCTATTCAGCTTTTCGGCTGTTTTTAAACTTTGGATGTGGTAACTTTCGCGTTTTGATGTTTCCTGATCCGAGGTAATTCATGTCCCTGACTCCGGACGATGTTCAAAAAATTGCACACCTTGCCAAGCTTGGCGTTTCTGACGAAGAGGCGAGTGCTGTTGCCGGTGATTTAACCAATATTCTCAATCTGGTTGAGCAAATGCAGCAGGTCGATACTACTGATGTTTTGCCGATGTCTCATCCATTGCACATGACCCAGCGACTTCGTCCTGATGAGGTCAGTGAATCAAATCAGAGGGATAAGTTTCAGTCGATTGCTCCCGCTACCGAAAACGGCCTGTACCTGGTGCCCAAAGTTATTGAGTGATTACATGCATAACAAATCTATAGCCGAACTGGCCGCTGGTCTTAGATCCGGCGAATTTTCCAGTGTTGAACTAACCCGACATTTTCTCAATCGCATCAACCAGTTTGATGGGCAACTGAACAGTTTTATCACGATCTGTGAAGAATCCGCTCTCGAGGAGGCTCGTCAAGCCGATGAGCGCATCAAGGCAGGCGAAAACGGACAGTTGATTGGCATTCCTATCGCACATAAAGATATTTTCTGTACTGATGGCGTCAAAACTTCCTGTGGTTCCAAGATGCTCGACAGTTTTATTTCGCCCTACGACGCAACTGTGGTGGAAAAACTGAAAAAGGCCGGTGTGGTTATGTTGGGTAAAACCAACATGGATGAATTCGCCATGGGTTCTTCCAATGAAACAAGCTGGTTTGGCCCGGTTAAAAACCCATGGGATACCGGGGCTGTGCCTGGCGGCTCATCGGGAGGATCGGCTTCAGCGGTTTCTGCCGGGTTGTGCGTTGCTGCAACCGGTACCGACACCGGTGGTTCCATTCGTCAGCCGGCGGCTTTGTGTGGTATCACCGGCTTAAAACCGACTTATGGCCGGGTGTCACGCTACGGCATGATTGCGTTTGCATCTAGTCTTGACCAGGCAGGGCCGATGGCATCAACTGCTGAAGATGCGGCGATATTGATGCAGGCCATGGCAGGTTTTGATAAACGGGATTCAACGTCATCACAAGAAGATGTGGCTGACTATGTCAGCGGTCTTGATAACGACCTGACAGGTTTGAAAATCGGAGTTGCCAAAGAATATTTTAATGAAGGCCTTGATCCTGCAGTTGAACAGTCTGTGCGGTCTGCGATTGAAAAATACCGTGAACTCGGGGCCGAAGTTGTTGAGATCAGCCTGCCCAATTCGGGACTTTCAGTACCGGTTTACTATGTGGTTGCACCTGCAGAATGTTCATCCAATCTCTCACGCTTTGATGGCGTGCGTTTCGGTTATCGTTGTGAAGACCCTAAGGATCTTGAAGATTTATATACACGTTCAAGGACAGAAGGTTTCGGTGCTGAAGTCAAACGGCGCATCATGATTGGCGCCTATGCGCTTTCAGCAGGATACTATGATGCCTATTACCTTAAAGCCCAGCAAATCAGGCATTTAATCTCCGATGATTTCAAGCGGGCTTTCGAGCAGTGCGATGTCATCATGGGGCCGACTTCACCGACAACGGCGTTCAAACTGGGTGAAAAAGCCGATGATCCGGTAACCATGTATTTGTCCGACATTTACACGATTGCTACCAATCTTGCCGGTCTGCCAGGCATGTCCATCCCCTGTGAATCTGTTAACGGTATGCCGGTCGGGCTGCAATTGATTGGCAACTATTTTGATGAGGCGCGCCTGTTAAATATCGCGCATAAATTCCAGACTGTCACTGATTGGCATAAGCAGCGGCCTGGAGAGTTTAAATAAATTGATGCTCATGAATTGTCTTTTCCAGAAGACGCCGTTACCCCATCCATGGTGCTCACTTCTTACCAAGACAATTTCATAACCATCGCCATATATCAATGGACATAAAGCTATAAGACCCTGTGATCTAAGGTAAAACATTATGCAATGGGAAACAGTAATCGGGCTTGAAATCCATGCCCAGTTAGCAACAAAGTCAAAAATCTTTTCAGCCGCCTCTACAGCGTTTGGTGCTGAACCCAATACCCAGGCCTGTAACGTTGATCTTGGCCTGCCGGGTGTGTTGCCGGTATTGAATGAAGAGGTTGTGAAAATGGCTGTGCGTTTTGGGTCAGCCATCGAAGCTGAATTGGGCAAACGTTCTGTTTTTGCCAGGAAAAACTATTTTTATCCTGATCTGCCCAAGGGGTATCAAATCAGTCAGTTTGAATTGCCAATTGTTGGTAAAGGGCATGTGGAAATTCGCCTGGATGATGGAGCTGTTAAAACGGTTGGTGTGACTCGCGCTCACCTGGAAGAGGATGCCGGCAAATCCCTGCATGAGGACTTTCATGGCATGACCGGTATTGATCTTAACAGGGCCGGCACGCCGCTACTGGAAATTGTTTCAGAACCGGATATGCGTTCGGCCAAAGAAGCAGTTGCCTATGCCAGAAAAATTCATCAGCTGGTGCGTTACCTTGGTATATGTGATGGCAACATGCAGGAAGGCTCTTTTCGCTGTGATGCCAACGTTTCAGTCAGGCCTTTAGGCGAAGAAAAACTGGGCACACGTGCCGAATTGAAAAACATCAATTCGTTCCGTTTCCTCGAAAAAGCCATTAATTTTGAAATTGAACGTCAGATCGATTTGATTGAGTCCGGCGGAAAGGTTGTTCAGGAAACACGGCTTTATGATGCCAACAAGGATGAAACCCGATCAATGCGGTCCAAGGAAGAGGCTAATGATTATCGCTATTTCCCCGATCCCGATTTATTGCCAGTCGAGTTGGATGATGCGCTTATAGAAAATATTGCGTCAAATCTGCCTGAATTACCTGATTCCAAGCGCGCACGTTTTGCCTCTGAATATGGTCTTAACGAGGCCGATGCCGAGCAACTGACAGCCAGTATTGAACTGGCAGACTATTTTGAGAAAGTAGCAAAAGCCTGTGGCGATGCTAAGCTAACAGCTAACTGGATAAATGTTGAGTTGACGGCTGCGCTTAACAAAGCGGATATTGAATTGAGCCAGTCACCGGTAACAGCGGACTTGCTGGCAGGTTTGCTGGTGAGAATAACGGATAAAACCATTTCCGGAAAAATTGCCAAGCAGGTTTTTGAGGCTGTCTGGAACGGTGAAGGTAGCGCAGATGAAGTTATTGAAGCTAAAGGCCTGAAGCAGATTACCGATACAGGGGCGATTGAAAAAATAATTGATGAGGTTATAGCGAATAATCCCCAGCAGGTTGAAAATTATAAAACTGCAGATGCAAGCAAGCGTCCTAAGATGCTTGGTTTTTTTGTCGGCCAGGTCATGAAAGCTTCTCAGGGTAAAGCCAACCCACAGCAGGTTAATCAGCTCTTGAATAAAAAATTGGGATAATGCCACATCAGGCTTTAACTTGTTTTCAATCAGTTTTAATGCATCTTGCTGTTCGATAGAGTGAAGTATTAAATTTGTAAAACCCGTTTTAAATCATGGCTTTTCATGATGGAGGCAGTAAGCAATGTGTTTGGTATTAACCAGTAAGCAAAGCTTCGGGGTCAACTAAGTGAAACGCTTTGCAGCAAAGACACCGTTAGCCAGTTTGTTTCGTAACATGGTTGTCTTGCTGTTGATTGCCTATTTTATCTCCCTGTTTTTTATCTGGCGCTTTAACCTGAGCGATACAGAATCAACCCTTAGACATATCAGCTCAACTCTTGCTCAGGCTGTTAAAACAACACTGAATGGCCATGACCTGATTCTGCAAGGGCTGGGTAAAGAGCTTGTCGAAACCGGTGCATTGCGAAGGCCTGAGTATGGCCGTGAGCTCATTGAACGAATGAAAAATATCGACCCCGGTATGGCAGGTTTTGGACTGGCCAGGCCGGATGGTCAACTGATACTCGTCAGTGGTCTGAATGCATCCAGAGACTTACCCAATTTAATGCAGCGTAAAGAATCCCGCGAGAGTTTCAAAAAGGCGATTGAAAAAAGGCATTTACAGACTGGTCGGCCGTATTTTTTTGAGGCCCTGGGTAACTGGGTAGTGCCTATCAGGACCCCAATACGGGATCAGGACGAGCGCCTTGTCGCAGTAATGACAGCTGGATACATGCTGAAAAACGCAACTACAGCCTGGAGCGAAGCCGACCTGCCGGAAGGTGTAAAAACCGTGTTACTGGGCAGTGCTGGTTTTCCTGTTTTCATGCAGCCGTTACCTGCTGATGACTCGCAAGAGGCACTGGCCCAGGTCCTGGGTGAGCAAGTTGCGCCAGAACATCTTAAACGTTTTGCGGCAGATTATGTTGGTGGCCGCTTTTCAAGCAATGAACAGATCAAAGGTTTATCTGAAACCCCCCATTATCTCTCATATGATTTCATCCCGAACTATGAGATGCATGTGGTTGCGCTTATTGATCAGAAAACAGTGTTTATACATTGGTTAAAGCGAACCATTGCGCCGACTGTTCTGTTAATGATGTTTTTACTTGGCGGAGGCTGGACGTTTTATAAAACCTCGCAGCGTCAGGAAAATGACGAGCGCAAAATCAGCCAGTTGAGCGCTTGGCAGGAAGCTGTTTTGGATGGTGCCAATTACAGCGTTGTGTCTACCGATATTGATGGCGTTATTGTCAGTTTTAACCGGGCCGCAGAAAAGCTGCTGGGTTACAAGGAGGAAGAGCTCGTCGGTAAGGAAACGCCGGGTATTTTTCATGACAAAACGGAAATTATAGAAAGAGCCGAGGAGTTATCAAAACAGCTGGAAGAAAAGATAGAACCGGGTTTTGATGTTTTTACTAAGTTGCCGATGCTTTACCAGGTTGAAGAACGAGAGTGGACATACATTAAAAAAGATGGATCAAGATTCCCGGTGTACCTGTCTGTTACACCTTTAAAAGCAGATGATGGCAATGTTGTCGGGTTTCTGGGTATCGCTGTTGATTTGTCAGAAAAAAAGGCAATTTTGGCAAATCTAACAGACAGTGAAAATCGTTACCATACCCTTTTTGATAATGCCGGAGATGCTATTTTTCTTCTTCGTGAAAATCATTTTGTTGAATGTAATCCGGCTACCCTGAAAATATTCGGTTGTCATAAGGATCAGATAATAAACAGCACGCCAGAACGGTTTTCACCAAAATTTCAACCGGATGGTAGCTTATCCAGAGACAAAGCATTGGAAAAAATTAATGCTGCGCTGGAAGGCAAGCCGCAATTTTTTGAATGGCAGCATATTAAATGTGACGGTTCAGTGTTTGCAGCTGAAGTAACTTTAAACAAAGTAGTCATAGCGGATCAGCTTCATTTGCTGGTAGCAGTAAGAGATATTACCGAAAGAAAAGAAATAGAAAGACAGCTTGAATACCAGGCTAAGCATGATTCGCTGACTAATCTGCCGAACCGATTTATGCTTCACGAAGCTTTTCCACGTTTTGTGGCCCAGGCCAATGCCGGGAATAAATGTGTCGCATTATTGCTGTTTGACCTGGACCGGTTCAAGGAAATTAACGATACACTTGGTCATCATGTCGGAGACAAGGTGTTGGAAAATATCGGTCCCAAGCTGCTGGGAAATGCGCATCATCCTGATGTCATGTTGGCCAGGCTCGGTGGCGATGAGTTTGCCATGCTGTTTGTATGTAAAGAGGATATGGAAAAGCTCTCCCAGGTCGCAAATCGTTATGCAGAAATCATCAAGGAACCAATGCTTGTTAGTGGTATGAAAATCAGTTCCGGTGCAAGTTTTGGTATTGCCTGCTATCCACAGCATGCTTCAGACAGCCATGATTTGTTGCGTGCAGCAGATGTTGCAATGTACCAGGCGAAAAAATTAAGCCTTGGTGTCGTGATCTACGACAGAAAGATTGATGGTTATACGACCAAGCGCCTGGCGTTGGCAAATGACTTAAAGCTGGCTGTTGAGGAAAATCAACTGGTTTTACATTATCAGCCAAAAATAAATGTCGTCACTGGCAGTATTTCAGGTTTTGAAGCACTGGTTCGCTGGCAACATCCTTCCCGGGGACTGTTATACCCGGATGCCTTTATTGACATTGTTGAAATGAGCGAGATTATTCATAGCTTTACCCAGGCAGTGATTAATATTGCTGTCCAGCAGAAAAAGCAATTGTCTGAAATAGGCTTTAAGCAGCCCGTTTCAATTAACTTGTCAGCCCGAAATCTACTGGATGATTCCTGTTTTAATTCTCTTGTAGAGTCGCTTCATGCAAACCAGCTTGATCCTTGTGAAGTTGAGATTGAATTAACGGAATCTGCGGTTATGCATGATCCGGCGAACGCCATTAATATTCTGAATCTTTTTCATGAGTATGGCGTGAAAATATCGGTTGATGATTTTGGCACCGGTTATTCATCATTGGCTTACCTGCGCCAACTTCCGGTTTATGCACTGAAAATAGATCGAACCTTTGTAATGGATATGGTAAGTGTTGAACAGGACAAGGCGATCGTGGCTTCGACAATTGCATTGGCACATAGTCTCGATCTAAAAGTCATTGCCGAAGGTGTCGAAGATGACAGGATCATGAAACTGCTGAATGAACTGAATTGTGATTATGCTCAGGGCTACGGCATCAGCAGACCTTTGACATCTGACAGTTTGTTGCAATGGATTGAACAGTATCACTAGGTCCCGCAAAAAGTTTGATAACCTGCTGCCCGATCATCAAAAGCATCCTGATAATGTAAAGTTTTATCAGTCATTTTATAGGGCTGTTTCAACACCTTCATAAATTCCAGGATTGAAGCGTTATCTTTTGTATCAATTGAATCTTGGATAACTTGTTCTACGTGGTGATTTCGTGGAATAACGACTGGGTTAAGCTTTCTCATTTTTTGTTGGATGTCCCTGGTAGTCTGCGACTGTTCATCCAGCGTTTCTCGCCAACTGTCATACCATTCGCCCAGTTCCGCCCGGCATTGTTGTGCAGCCTGTTCGGATGATAATGATTGTGTCAATCGATTAAAGGTGATGGTGTAATCCAGGTTTCTATCTTCAAGCAGCTTTCTCAGGTCGGAAGTCAGGTTGACTGCTTTTGCAGAGTCAGTGTTGAGTCCGGTTTTGCCTGCCATCATTTCCAGGTAATGTTTCTGGAAACGATCGGGGAAACCTGAGATAAGTTGGGTGGCCTTATCGATTGCAATATTTTCATTTTCATCCAGCAAAGGAATCAAAGTTTCCGCAAACCGGGCGAGATTCCATTGGGCTATGGTTGGTTGGTTGCCATAGGCATAGCGACCCTGCCGGTCAATGGAACTGAACACAGCATCAAGGTCGTAGTTGCCCATCATGGCACAGGGGCCGAAATCAATGGTCTCACCGGATATGGTGAAGTTGTCGGTATTCATAACACCATGAATAAAACCCACCCTAAGCCACTCAGTGACTAGATGAATCTGCTTGTTCATGACGTTTTCAATCAGTAATTCAAAGCGTTCTGGGCCGGCATCCTTAAGCTCAGGGTAGTGTCGCTCAATGGCAAAATCACACAATGTCTCAAGTGCATCATAATTTTTGCGTGCTGCAAAATATTCAAAGCTACCCACGCGAATATGGCTGGAAGCAACGCGGGTCACAATTGCGCCGGGTTGAATGGATTCTCGGTAAACGTCTTCGCCGGTTGTGACAACGGCCAGCGTTCTTGCTGTGGGAATCTGCAGTGCATACAGGGCTTCACTCATGATGAACTCACGTATCGCAGGTCCCATGGCACAGCGGCCATCACCATTTCGCGAAAATGCTGTTTGACCCGAGCCTTTTAACTGGATATCAAGTCGCTGACCGGAGTCATTCAATGTTTCACCAATAAGATGCGCCCTGCCATCACCAAGTTGGGGTACAAAGTTGCCAAACTGGTGACCTGCATAGGCCAGCGCTATAGCCGGTGTCTCGGGAAGTGGTCGATTGCCGGAAAAATATTCAGCCAGGGTTTGCTGGTCAGACTTGAGTTTTTCAGTCAGATGCAGTTCTTCGGCCAGTTCATCATTCCAGAGAAAAAGCGAAGCTTTGGGTACGGGGGTCGGTGATGATTTTTCAAAAAAATGTTCACCAAGGGCGATGTAGCTATTCGTGAAGTGCATTAAGCAAAACTAACACAGCCGGTTTTAAACTATTCCATGCAGGATCAGGGGATTAGCAACTCGTAGGTTGTTAATCAGGTCACTTTAACTAATGGCTGGGTTTTAAATTGAATGCCATCCCAGCCATGGATCATGAACTGACGAATATTGGCATGATCGGTATTTTCAGGGTGTTGCAGAACATCAACCCGGTAGTAGTCACCAAAGCAGTGAAGCGTTTCGTTGGCTGTAAGCTGGAGCATCTTGGCAAACGCAAATATTTTACAGGAGCCCACATTGGTACCGGCTTCGTTGAGGTTTTCACCATTAACAAATTCAGCCGGGATGTAGGTGTAATGACTGTCGATGGTTTCTATTACCTGGTTAAATTCAACTGATTCGGGTGCGGTTTTGATTTTACTGAGCAATGCTTCGATATCCATTACTGCTCCTTGGTGGCCATGGCCACAGTATAGGTTTGTCCCTGCTTGATTTTTTTATGATTGCCGAAAATTTCCATAAATGATTTGGCGATAAACTTTCGCAGCCCGGTGATGACAACCACATAAAAACGGGCGCCGGGTTGCATGCGTTGATAGGCATCATAAAAAAACAGGTAATAATGTTCCTTCGATGTTTTAGCCGGCAGATTGGTAACGACCATGGTGAATGAAGAATCCGGCTTTAAATGTTTACAGCCATCACTTAAAAAAATATCAACATTGGATAAATGATTAATTTCAGCATTTTTCTTTGCATATTCGATGGCAACAAAATCCTTATCAACCATCGTGCAGTGACCCTCAGGGGCATGGCGCGCTATTGTCAGTCCAAGGGGGCCATAACCACAACCCAGGTCAAGTGCCTGTTCATCTGCTCTGATTTCAAGATGGTCAATCAATAATCTGGTGCCATTATCGATACTTTTTGGGGAAAATAGTCCCCAGGTGGTTTTGAAAGTAAAAGGCTCGCCTTTGAGTGTGTCATTTATAACCAGGTCTTCACGTAGCCTGGCAAAATAATTTTCAGTAAATTTTTCTTCGGACATGATTATTCAGTGGCCGCATACCGTACAGTGCGGATCCTTTTTAATTTTCAAAGTTCTAAAATCCATTTGCAGGCCATCCAGGATTAGCAGTCGACCTTCTAGTGTTGTGCCTGCGCCGGTGAGTTGTTTAATGGCTTCAGTGGCCTGGATGGAACCGATAATACCAACCACAGGCGCTAACACACCATTGTCGGTACAGCTTTCATCCTCTTCATCAGGGGCGTTACCGTAAAGACAGTGATAACAGGGGGAGCCCTTTTGATTACTAAAGGTGGTGACATGCCCTTCCCAGCGAATAGCCGCACCTGAAACCAGAGGTTTACGGTGTTTTACGCAGACGCGATTAATCATATCACGCGTAACGAAGTTGTCAGTTGCATCAATGACCAGGTCATGTGAATTGATTAAGTCGCCCAGTGCGTTTTCTTTCAGTAACTCGGAAACTGTTTCTATTTCACAGTCGTTATTCAGTGCTTTCAGTGTTTGGCGGGCAGAGTCAGCTTTCAGTTGGCCGATACTGTTTTGTCGATGAATAATCTGGCGTTGAAGGTTGGAAAGATCGACACTGTCAAAATCAACAAGAGTCATTTTGCCGATGCCCGCTGCTGCCAGGTACATTGCCACAGGAGAGCCAAGTCCACCCAGGCCAATAATGATTACCCTGGAAGCGAGCAGCTTTTCCTGACCTGCGACATCAATTTCCGGCAACATGATCTGACGGGAGTATTTAAGAAGTTCGTTATCGTTCAAACCTGGCTCGGCAATAATAAAGTCAATGAATTTGGTCGGATTTTATAAGGCTCTGCCACTTTTTGTCAGGGCAATGCGTAAATTAAATTTGAAAATGGTGTTTATGTGAAGATAAATGAGTATTTTGAAAACTACTTCGTCGAAGCAGTGCTGGCAATCAGGAAGATCAGAGATATTTGCGCCAATGGGTCGGTCGCTGATCCCTGCAGCCATGCTTGACCGACTGGTAGCGTTTAATGAAAACCTTTTGAGTACAATTCTGATCACATTTGGCCAATCCATGATTGGTGCGCTGGGTATCCTCAGTGTAGTAATAAAGCGCTCGTTTCATGCGATAAATCAGGCGATTATCGAGGTGAAACCCCATTTCGGTGAGTATGGTTTCTATCTGTTCAAGAGTAATGTGCACGACATCATAGCTGATGCGCAGTAAGGTGGGAGAAACCAAATGAGCATGCTGGACACCTTCCAGGTCAGCAAGTACTAAAATTGCCGTTTCAGCCTGATTGGGATCAGGGTGTAACTTACTGAACGCGATCTCACGGTGCTTCAGCAGGTTGTCTGAATTTGCTTCCATGCAATTGATACTAACTCTGTTATCCGATAAATCAAGCCTTTTATTAGGGTTATTAGTTACTTAGCCCTGCCTATGGTTATGCGGTCATTTTCCTGAAAATCCTTTAAAGTTTTTATATTCTGGAGGCCTGCGGCCTGAAACAGCTTCTGTACATCGCCTTTTTGGTTGTAACCATGCTCAAGCATGAGGTGGCCACCAGGTTTTAAATACTGTCTGCAACCTGCCGTGATTGATCGAATCGCCTCCAGTCCATCCTCGCCTGAAGCAAGCGCCTGAAGCGGTTCAAAGCGTAAATCGCCCTGACTAAGGTGTGGGTCAAGTGATTCAATGTAAGGAGGGTTGCTAATAACGAGGTCGTAACCTGCCGGGGAGATATTTTCAAACCAGTCGCTGAGCATCGTATCGGCTTTTATCTTCAGGTTGCCGAAATTGTGCCTGGCAACTTTCAGGGTTTCCTGGTTAATTTCGGTGGCTAAAAAATGCCAGTTGGGTTTTTCGGTGGCGAGGGCCGCGGTTATAGCTCCACTGCCGGTGCCTAGTTCCAGGATTTTGGCATTTTCAACCTGCTCAAGCATTTCAAGCGCGGTATCAACAAGTAATTCAGTTTCAGGGCGGGGAATGAGTGTGTGAGCACTTACTTTAAAGTTCAAGCCGTAGAATTCTTTATTGTTTGTAATGTAACTGACAGGTTCACCTAGCATACGTCTTTCAATGCAGGTGTTAAACAGGCTCAGATCTTCATCGCTGAGTTCATATTCCGGCCAGGTAAACAGCCATGAACGGCTTTTGCCCAATGTTTGGGCAAGTAACAGATGGGCTTCGAAAAAGGCATCTATATCGGGAATCGTTTGCAGCTGTCGGACAGCTTCTGCGAGTGAATGTTTAACCGTATTTTTCAAAGTAAATAATTGCTGAAAAAATTGCCTGTGCTGAAAACGTTTAGATTGCGAAGACTATGCGTTTTCAGAGGCCAGTGAAGCCAGTTGTTCAGCCTGGTGTTCCTGAAGCAGAGGGTCGAAAACCTGGTCCAGTGCACCCTGCATAATTTCATCGAGCTTGTACAGGGTCAAATTGATGCGATGATCAGTCATGCGACCCTGGGGAAAGTTATATGTGCGAATGCGCTCCGAGCGGTCACCGCTGCCTACCTGGAGTTTCCTGTCCTGGGCGCGCTCGCTGGCCTGTTTATCCTGCACTTCGGCAAGTAATTTTGATTGCAGCAGTGACATCGCCCTGGCCTTGTTTTTGTGCTGTGAGCGTTCATCCTGACACTCAACTACAACTCCGGTAGGCAGATGCGTGATACGAACAGCGGAATCGGTTTTATTGACATGCTGGCCACCGGCGCCGGATGCCCTGAATGTATCTATGCGCAGATCGTTGGTGTTGATGTCGAAAGAGTCAATTTCTTCTGCCTCGGGCAGAATGGCGACCGTGCAGGCTGAGGTATGAACGCGCCCCTGTGACTCGGTTTCAGGAACCCGCTGGACACGGTGTGTTCCGGATTCAAACTTGAGTTTTGAATAAACATCATTACCACTGATTCTTGCTACCACTTCCTTGTAACCTCCCAGTTCACCTTCGCTGGCGCTGATAATTTCCGTTCGCCAGCCGCGATTTTCTGCATAACGCAGATACATTCTCAGCAGGTCAGCGGCAAACAGTGCAGCTTCAGCACCCCCGGTTCCTGCGCGAACCTCAAGAAAAATGTTTTTGTTATCGTTGGGGTCCCTGGGAATCAACAGTTTTTGCAGTTCAGGTTCCAGTAGAACAAGGTTTTTTTCAGCGTCAGTAATGCTTTCATTGGCCAGTTCAGCCATTTCCGGATCATCAAGCATTTCCCGTGATTCCTGAATTTCTTCGTGAAACTGCTGGAATTGACGATATTTTTCTACGACCTCCTCCAACTGGCTATATTCCTGGCTGAGCTCGCGAAATTTGTTTTGATCGCTTTGAATTTCGGCATCTGCAAGCAATGCAGTAATTTCCTCGAAGCGATCAGAGATTGCTTCGAGTTTGTGTTGGATGGATTTATTCATTTGGGTTTTGGGGTGGGTTTTTTGGGTTGGTCCAGTTGGAATAACGAGTTGGCAGCCTGCAGAATTTCCCTGTCACCATTGCTGCTGGCCTGTCTCAACTGGCTGCTGGGTTTGTGTAAAAGCTTATTGGTTAAAGTATTGGCAAGAAAGAGCAGGGCATCCTCAGCAGATTTACCATTTTCCAGCATACGCATGGCGCGATTCAGTACTTCGTCCCGGGTGGTTTCAGCCTGGTTGCGATAATTCTGGATCAGGGTCACCGCATCAAGTGACCTAAGCCATGCCATAAATTCATGGGTTTGCAGGTCGACGATTTCCTTAGCCTGTTCTGCCGCTTCCTGCCGGGAACGCAGATTGTCCTGGATAACTTCCTGCAGGTCATCAACGGTATATAGATAGACGTCTTCAAGGTTGCTGACTTCAGGCTCGATATCGCGCGGCACTGCGATGTCGACCATGAAAATCGGCTGGTGTTTTCGCTGTTTTAACGCGCTTTCAACCGTGCCCTTACCAAGCACCGGTAGCGGACTGGCAGTGGATGAAATGACGATATCGGCCTCGGCAAGATGATTTGGGAGTTCGGTCAGACCGATGGCGAAGCCGCCAAACTGACTTGCAAGCTCATGGGCTTTTTCAAGCGTACGATTGGCGACAATAATTCTTTTGATGCCTTGCTGGTGAAGATGACGGGCAGTTAATTCAATCGTTTCACCAGCACCAATCAATAACGCGGTCTGATTCGAGGTTTCACTGAAAATCTGTTTGGCCAGGGTTACAGCGGCAAAAGCAACGGAAACCGGGCTGGAACCTATTGCGGTATCGGTGCGAACCTGTTTGGCAGCAGAAAACGTATGTTGAAACAGCCTTTGCAGTAATTTGCCGGTTGTACCGGCTTCCTTGGCCGTTTGAAAAGCCTGTTTGACCTGTCCGAGAATCTGCGGTTCGCCAAGCACCAGTGAATCCAGGCCGCTTGAGACGCCGAGCAAGTGGGAGACTGCTTCCTCGTCTGCATGTGAATAGAGATAGGGGTTGACCATGGCGGCATCGAGGCCATGAAATGCGCTCATCCAGTGACAGATTTCATTTCTGGATTGTCCATTTGTGACACAATACAACTCGGTACGGTTGCAGGTCGATAAGATTACGGCTTCTTCTACGCCCAGGTTTTCAACCAGATTCCGTAGCGCGGCGACAATAATATCCGGCCCGAAAGTCAGGTGTTCCCTGACGTCAACGGGTGCGGTTTTGTGATTGAGGCCTATCGCTGTAATGGACATATTGCGGTTAAATTCTGTAAAAAATCGGTAAATTTTGTAATATCAATAAGTTAAATTCAAGTTTTACTAAGAAATGGAACTTTTTATAAGACAAGGTTATCTTTAGAAGTATATTAAGTCGCCCAGAGATTGAGTTTGTACAACCCACTATTACATAGAATTATTTCATTCCTGATCATATTGCTGGTAACAATTTTATCAGGTTGTGCTTCTGCACCGGAAAAAAGTCTTTCCGAATCTTCTAAAGCTGCCAAGCAGGAAGTGAGTCTGCCTTATCCGGAACTTGAGAAAAAGAATGTCCGCTTAACTGATGATATCCTGTTTCATTACCTTTTAGCAGATATTGCTGCGCAAAGGGGACGTTTCACCGAGGCCTATAACAGTTACATGCATACGGCTATTTCGGCCAATGAAAGCGATGCGGCCCGCAAAGCGACTCAAATTGCCATTTTTCAGCAAAATGACACGGCGGCACTCAAAGCTGTCAGGGAATGGGTCAGGCTTTCACCCAATTCGATTGCAGCACGTTCAGCAGCTGGGGTGCTTTATCTGCGCAAAAATGACTTTGTATCTGCCTTGGGCAGCTTTATTGCCGTCATTAAAATCAGCGATGTTTTGAAAAAAGACGGTTTTCTGGTGGTAGCGCTTTCTCTTTCAAAAGAATCTTCCCTGCCCCAGCGCCAGCAGGTGATGGAGGCTTTGCTTCAACAGTATTCTGGCGATGAACGTATGCATTACGCCTATGCCGTCTTTCTTGGGGAGCAAAATAAATATACTGAAACCCTGGAGCAACTGGATCAAGCGCTGGCAATTGAGCCCGGCTGGGATAAAGCCCTGCTGCTAAAAGTAAAAATTTATATTGAGCAGGAAAAGGTTGAACAGGCTATCGCTGTGCTTGAGTCAGCCCTAAGTAAAAATTCTGATGCGATTGATCTGCGCCTGATATATGCCAAGTTGCTGGTTACCAAGGACCATGCCCTGGCTTATCGGGAATTCAAACGTTTAAATGATCTGGATCCGGAAAAAACCGATGTGATTTCTGCCCTGGGAATTCTGGCGGAAGAACTGGATAAAACCTCTTAAGCCGAAAAATGGTGGTTGTTGCTGCTGCATAAGGGGGATATCAACGAAAAATCAACAGCTGCTTATCAGCTAGGGCAGATTGCAGAGAATAATGGTGAGCATGCCAAAGCGCTGGCTTTCTATCAGCAGGTCAATCATGGTCTTTACCTCGCGGAGGCCCAGCTCAGGCAGGCAGATATCCTGGCCATGCAAGGTGAATTGACTCAGTCTCGCCAAATGTTGGAGAGCCTGAGGATATCGGATCCGGACAACGCGATTAGCTACTATCTATCAGAAGCGATTATTCTGCATGAGTTTGGCCCCAGTGAAGCAGTATATGCGCTTTATGATGATGCCCTGAAAGCGCATCCCGACAGCATGAAGCTGGTTTATGCGCGGGGTGTCTATTCTGCTGAGGTTAAACAGTTGCAGAAAGCTGAAAAAGATCTTCGACGGGTTCTGGAAAAAGAGCCGGAAAATGCTGATGCGCTAAATGCTTTGGGTTATACGCTCGCCGATCAGACAGACCGGTACGAGGAAGCCATGCAGTTAATCAAAAGAGCCTATTCACTCAAACCGGAAAATGCCGCTATTTTGGATAGCATGGGCTGGATTTATTACAAGTTGGGAAACTATCGTGAAGCTGAAAATTTTCTGATTAAGGCTCTGAGTATTAACAACGATGATGAGATCGCAGCTCATCTGGGTGAAGTGCTTTGGGTAAAAGGCCAAAAAGACAGGGCTCAGGATATATTGGGAAAGGCGTTAAAGGACTTTCCCGACAGTGATAAAATCAGCGACGTTATCCAGCGTTTGACCATTGAGCATTGAATACCTTCAAATATTACCCTGCTCCAGCGAAACTAAACCTGATGCTGCATATCACCGGCAAGCGTCAGGATGGTTATCATAATCTGCAAACAGTTTTCCAGTTTCTGGATTATTGCGATCAAATCGGTTTTAAGTTACGAGATGATGGCCAAATCAGGCGGGTAAATTCCGTTGATACTGTTTCTGAAGATGAAGACCTGGTGATCCGGGCCGCCAGGCTGCTTGCCACAAAAATGAATTACTGTCCCGGTGTTGACCTTTCTGTTAACAAGCGGATTCCCTTGGGGGGCGGCCTTGGTGGTGGCAGCTCTGATGCTGCCACTACACTGGTCGTCCTGAATATGCTCTGGTCACTGGGACTGGAGAAAAAGAACCTGATGGATTTGGGGTTGTCTCTCGGCGCTGATGTGCCCATTTTCGTTGCCGGGCATGCTGCCTGGGCTGAGGGTGTTGGTGAAGAACTCATCGATATTCAGCTTCCTGAGCCCTGGTTTGTTGTAATAGATCCTCATTGTCATGTGTCTACAGCGGAAATTTTTTCGCATTCTGATTTGACACGGAACAGTCCCGTGACGACAATAGCCGACTTTCTTTCGGGAGGAGGTCGAAATGACTGTGAAAATCTCGTCAGAAAAATCTATCCGGAAGTCGATGCGGCCCTGAATTGGCTGGCACGATTTGCCGCGCCAGCAATGACTGGCACCGGCGCCTGCGTGTTCGCTTCGTTTGACAATGAAGCCGATGCCATGGCTGTATTGAAAAAACTGCCGGAAAATTTTAGTGGTTTTGTTGCCCAGGGTGTCAATAAGTCACCCTTGTACAACGAAGCCTGATTTTTGGGGCGTGGCCAAGCGGTAAGGCACCAGGTTTTGATCCTGGCATGCGTAGGTTCGAATCCTGCCGCCCCAGCCAATTTATCATCACCGATTTTTTCGGCAGGATGAGAACCGTAGGTTCGACGAGCGAGCTTTAGCGAGCCGAACAGCCGAGTTTGCGAGGCTGGCCCGCAGGGCGAGGACGAAGTCCGAGTAACCCTGCCGCCCCAGCCATATATGAATCCACCGAAATGATTCGGCAGGATTAGAAGCGTAGTTTCATTGATATTTACACTTCAGCGGAGCTTTTAAATGCTGGCAAGAGGCATGATGGTTTTTTCCGGAAATGCACATCCGGAATTGGCATCTGAAATAGTCGAAAAACTGAATTTGCCACTGGGTAAAGCTATCGTAGGTAAATTCAGTGATGGCGAAGTCATGGTGGAAATCCAGGAAAATGTTCGAGGCAGGGATATTTTTATCCTGCAGTCTACCTGTGAGCCTACCAATGACAACTTGATGGAATTGCTTGTCATGATTGATGCGCTCAGATGTGCATCAGCAGGGCGCATTACCGCGGTATTACCCTATTTTGGCTATGCCCGCCAGGACAGGCGGCCACGCTCGGCGCGGGTGCCAATAACTGCGAGGCTGGTAGCCAAGATGCTGGGGACGGCTGGCGCTGACCGCGTGTTAACAATGGATTTGCATGCTGATCAGATTCAGGGTTTTTTTGATGTGCCGGTGGATAATATCTATTCATCGCCAATCATGCTGCATGATGTCTGGCACCAGAATTATGCCAATCTCATGGTGGTTTCGCCGGATGTTGGTGGCGTGGTGCGCGCCAGGGCGCTGGCAAAGCGGCTTGATGATGCAGACCTTGCCATTATCGATAAGCGCAGGCCGAAAGCGAATGTGGCGCAGGTGATGAATATTATTGGTGATGTCGAAGGCCGCTGTTGTGTGCTCGTTGACGACCTGGTTGATACTGCGGGTACACTGTGTAAAGCGGCAGATGCGTTAAAAGCGAATGGCGCTGAAAGGGTTGTAGCCTATTGTGCTCATGCAGTCTTGTCCGGGCCGGCTGTAAAAAATGTTGAAGCTTCCAAGCTTGACGAACTGGTGGTCTCGAATTCGATACCATTACGTCAGGATGCTATTGATTGTAAAAAGATACGCTCGTTGAGTATTGCCGGTCTGATGGCTGAGACAATACGCCGTATTAACAATGAAGAATCCGTTAGTTCACTCTTCGTGGATTAAGGTGCCGGTCTTATAGGCTGGTTTTGGTTGAAGTGTATTAAACGCTTCGTTTATGTTTTCACTGTTCCAGGTCGCATGGTCAGTGATTTTTTATTTTTTGGAGTTGTAAGATGAATATTGGATTTGAACTTGATGCAACTGCCCGAACTGATACAGGGAAAGGTGCGAGCCGCCGCCTGCGCAAAACGGGTATGGTGCCGGGTATTGTTTATGGTGCAGGAAAAGATCCTGAAATGATTTCGGTTGCACATAATGTTTTGCTACAGCATTTGGAGCATGAAGCCTTTTACTCACATATTTTGACATTGAATGTTGATGGCAAGTCTCAGAAGGTTGTTCTTAAAGACTTGCATCGTCATCCGGCAAAGCCATTTGTCCAACACCTGGATTTATTGCGTGTCAGTGCCGATGATAAAATTAAAATGCATGTGCCAGTGCATTTCCTCAATGAAGCCAAGGCGGCTGGTGTCAAAGAGGGCGGCATTCTTTCCAAGGATGCAACCGATGTTGAAGTTCAGTGTCTGCCAAAAGACCTGCCTGAATACATCGAAGTTGATTTGGAGAATCTTAATATTGGTGAGGCGATCCACCTTTCTGAAATTAACATGCCAGAGGGTGTTGAATTGCTTCAGTTGGCCCTGGGTGAAGACTATGATGCACCTGTCGCCTCCATTCATGCTGCCAAGGTATCTCATTCTGATGATCAAGAAGAAGGCGGTGAAGCTGCAGCAGAGGAAGGCGAGACTGAATAATTACGGATTTTCCGATTCAGTAAACAAAAATGGCCCGCTTGCGGGCCATTTTTTTCATCTTTGATTATCTGGAGTAAACGATGCCAGACACATTGGGACTGATTGTTGGACTTGGAAATCCCGGGGCTGAATATGCCCTGACACGGCACAATGCCGGATTCTGGTTTGTCGATCGTCTGGCAGAAGAATTTGGCGTGCAGTTTCGTAGCGAAAACAAGTTTCATGGTGCAGTGGCAAAAATCAATATTCTGGGAAGATCCTTGTGGTTGATGAAGCCAACTACTTTTATGAATCGCAGTGGACAGTCGGTGTCAGCAATTATGAAGTATTACAAGCTGGCGCCGGAAAATATCCTGGTGGTACATGATGAACTCGATCATGAAGCGGGCGCAGTGAAATTAAAGTTGGGTGGTGGACATGCCGGCCATAATGGTCTGAGAGACATAATCAAGGCGCTCGACAGTAAAAATTTTTACAGACTCAGGCTCGGTGTTGGTCATCCAGGCGCTAAAAGCCAGGTGGTCAATTACGTACTGGGCTTACCTTCAAAGGATGACCGACAAAAAATAGAAATGGCTATTGATAGTGCCGTTGCAGAAATTCCGGCCCTGGTTAACGCCGAATACGAAAAAGTCATGAATCGCCTCAATTAGTTCTCGATTAGCAGGGAATCAGCCAGAGAACAAACGAAATTTATCCAAATTATCCCGGTTTTTTGGAAAAACGTCGGATCCTTTGCAAATTTAATTGACATGGCTATTGCGTTTAAGATGAGAACCGGAGGTTCGACGAAGCCACGTAGTGGCGGAGAATATCGCGAAGCGATAGCCCGGAGGGTGAGGCCATAGGCCGAATAATCCTCCCCCCTCCACCAAATTTAAGAATTCGCGGGTGTAGTTCAATGGTAGAACTTCAGCCTTCCAAGCTGACTACGTGGGTTCGATTCCCATCACCCGCTCCAGGTTTAAGAGCGAGAAATTGGGAAAAGATGGCTTGTGCTTTGGGTTGAAGTCATACATTAAACAGGTTTTGGCCCAGATAGCTCAGTTGGTAGAGCACACCCTTGGTAAGGGTGAGGTCGGCGGTTCAAATCCGCTTCTGGGCTCCAGTAAATATCGCGTGTCGATGTTGTCGCGCACAGTTGTTGTACCTTTAAATTTAAAACTATTCGGAGACTGTTGGGATGTCCAAAGAAAAATTCGAAAGAAATAAACCGCATGTAAACGTAGGTACGATTGGTCACGTTGACCACGGTAAGACGACGTTGACAGCGGCACTGACGAAAGTAATGGCAGAGACTTATGGTGGTGAGTTGAAAGCGTTTGATCAGATTGACAATGCCCCGGAAGAGCGTGAGCGTGGTATTACGATTGCGACTTCGCACGTTGAGTATGAGTCAAAGACACGCCACTACGCGCACGTTGACTGCCCCGGACACGCGGACTACGTGAAAAACATGATTACTGGTGCGGCGCAGATGGACGGCGCGATCCTGGTTTGTTCAGCGGCAGATGGCCCGATGCCACAGACCCGTGAGCACATCCTGCTGTCACGTCAGGTGGGTGTACCTTACATCGTTGTTTACATGAACAAAGCGGACATGGTTGACGATGAAGAGCTGCTGGAACTGGTTGAGATGGAAATTCGTGAACTGCTGGACCAATACGAATTCCCAGGTGACGACACGCCCATCATCGTTGGATCTGCACTGAAAGCACTGGAAGGTGATACTTCTGATATTGGTGCGCCATCAGTGGTGAAACTGGTTGACGCGATGGACTCTTACATTCCAGAGCCAGAGCGTGATATTGACCAGGACTTTTTGATGCCAATCGAAGACGTATTCTCGATTTCAGGTCGTGGTACGGTGGTTACCGGTCGTGTTGAGCGCGGTGTGGTCAAAGTTGGTGAAGAGATTGAAATTGTTGGTATCAAGGACACAGTCACGACTACCTGTACAGGCGTTGAGATGTTCCGCAAGCTGCTTGATGAAGGCGTAGCGGGTGACAACGTGGGTGTACTGTTGCGTGGTACCAAGCGTGATGAGGTTGAGCGTGGTCAGGTACTGGCCAAGCCGGGTTCGATTACGCCACATACACACTTTGAAGCGGAAGTGTATGTATTGAGTAAGGATGAAGGTGGTCGTCATACGCCGTTCTTTAACGGTTATCGTCCACAGTTTTATTTCCGTACAACGGATATCACCGGTGCCTGTGAATTGCCGGAAGGTGTAGAGATGGTTATGCCGGGTGATAACGTGAAGATGACGGTTAAGCTGATTGCCCCGATTGCGATGGAAGACGGATTACGTTTTGCGATTCGTGAGGGTGGTCGTACCGTTGGTGCGGGTGTTGTTGCTAAAATTATCGAGTAATT